>NZ_JCACHA010000679.1:0-12567 GCF_059503625.1 Skermanella sp. | reverse complement strand
ACGTCGTGCGATCCATCCTCGGTGGGCTGATCCCTCAGCTGCTGCGGCGTTGGCCACCAGCGCTTCGGTGAGAGGGGATATAGCCCCATCGTTTCAGCCTCGCAACAGAAAAAACTCATACCGTTGAAGTTTTTTTGACCGTCCGGTTAAATCGCGCAGGCTGCATGCCGGCTTCAGGCGAGTCCGAGTTCGCGCAATTCCGCCAGGATATGAGGCGGCAGTTCACCATCCGGGCCGGCATCGTCCAGATCCCTAGGAGCGGCAGACGGTTCCAGATACCGCCACCCCTGGAACGGCTTCTTCGCCAATGGCATCGTCGGGATCAGTTCCGGGTCCATGATGATCCGGCACCACGTCTCTCCCTCCTCGCCGTCGACCAGCTCGAAATCGAGGACTCGCTGGCGGCAACGCACCTGCCCCTTGATGACCCAGTACATGGAGCCGCCGTCGGTGACATCATCGGGGCGGCGCGGTTTGCGGCGGGTGTAGCCGGGAACCACGGTCCGGCCGTCACGGACGAAATGCCGCCCCTTCTGCACTTCGGTCAGATGATCGAGGTCGCCGATACCTACGGCCATTTTGATGAGATGAATGGGCATAGGCCCCCGCATGCTGGCGATATGGAATTCAAGCCAGATGCAGATAGCATGTCCAGAGGCGGGTTACAGGGGGCGTTCATTAACCGGCTATATTGCTTGCGCAAAAAATGATGGAAACGTCATTCTTCGACATCCTATGACATCGTTCGTCGGTCGCCGGCCTCCTGCGGACGGCGGCTCAAGCGGCGATCTCGTTGATGCCGCGGCACTGGGCTTCGAACCCGTCCGAAATAAATTCCGGCCGCTTGTAAAACCCCTTCATCCAACTGGCGAGCATGCACAGTTCTTCCAGCTTGACGATCTCGTCCAGGGTGTTTTCCGGAAAACTGATCTGGAAGCTCTCGGCGATGTATTCCAGCACCTGCTCGACCTGTTCGATGCTGAGCCCCATGTCGGTTTCCAGCGTCGCGGTACGCACCAGAATTTTTTCGTCGATGCCGAACTCGTCCCGGATCAGCTTGACGATCCAGCGGAACATGTTCATCCAGTTTTTGACGTCTTCTGTGGATCTTGACATGGGCCCCGTCAACCCGCGCCATGGGGACGGGCCTCGTTTGGATCGAAGTTGAGGTCAGGCTAGCGTGATTCCGTTAAGAAAAGTTATCGGGGAAATCGGATAAAAGCCGTAGACCGGCTCGGCGGAAGGTACGGCTTGCGCCATCCGCGACGCCGCCCCCTCATCCCGGATCGTCGAGGGAACGCCAGTCGCTGCGATGGCTGATGATGGCGCTGAAGCCGAACAGCAGCAGCAATACGCCCAGCAGGATCTCGGTCGCCGTGATAAGGCGGGCGAAGCCTGTATGCGGCTGAATGTCGCCGTAACCGACCGTGCTGAGTGTCACCAGGGAGAAATAGAGGCTTTCCGGAAAGGTGATATCGCGCGGCCAGCCGTCGATCATGAAGTTGGGCGGGTCGGTGAAGCGGTCCAGGATCGTGTAGAGGGACGCGAAAACGATCACGAGCAGCGAATAGAAGGTCAGGAACGCGAAGGCCGGCGTCACCAGCCGGGAGGCCGCCTG
Organism: Skermanella sp.; assembly: GCF_059503625.1. Lineage (NCBI taxonomy): Bacteria > Pseudomonadati > Pseudomonadota > Alphaproteobacteria > Rhodospirillales > Azospirillaceae > Skermanella > Skermanella sp. The sequence continues at coordinate 10,949 of NZ_JCACHA010000679.1, read as the reverse complement.
GAAAAAACCTTCGAACAGCAGCCCGGTATCCAGCAGGAAGATCGAGATATCGCGGCTGACGAACAGGACGACGGCCGAGATCGCCAGCATCGCGACGAAGAACAGCTCGGTCACCACCGTCGGCTCTATGTCGTGGACCGGCATCATGAAGGTCAGGGCACCGATCGCGAAGACCGGCAGCATCCATATGAAGATGCGGTTGAAGCGCGGTCCCGACCGGACCTCTTCCGTCAGCACGATCGTCCGGATCGTATGACGGCGCCAATAGGCTCCACCGACGAACGCCGCGAGCGGCAGGACGAATCCGCAGGCCTGCATCAAGGATGTCACCGCCTTGAAGTTGCCTTCGATGAACAGCACGAAGATCGACGCGTAGATACCGATGAAGTTGGCAAGCGCTATCGTGAAGAATTCACCGCCCGGGAACAGCCGGTGGACCAGATAGACGACGACGGCGACCGCCGCCAGGAGCACGAATGCCAAGTCACCCGCCACCGTCTTGATCGACAGGGCGATCAGTCCCAGCAGGACCCCGGTGAAGATGACGGCGCTCAGCCAACCATGCGGACCGGCGCGGCGCCTGCTGATGAAACCGTTGACGGACCCGGAGCGCCGCCTGTTCTCGTCGTGCGCGGGATCTTGGAAAAGGTCCGCCATGATGGCTGCAAAATCCTATTACTTCATGATCGTATATTTCTATACCGATCATGGCGGCTATCCAATGCAGCACCACGCCGCACCGGAACCGCGCGCAACCTGCCCTGTTGGCGTTCGACCAAACCCTGGCAATGCCAGTCGTCACCTGCCGAGCCACAGGGGATACCATGCTGAACCACTTGACCGTCGATCAGATCAAAGACATCGCCGATATGTCCAATCAGTGCAGGGCCGTTCGCGACAACATCCTGAACAAGACCTACCAGTCAGAACTTGAGGACGTATCGCGTCCCCAGGGCGAGAGAAATCCTACTTCGTTCGACAGCCTCGAAGTGGTCGAAGCGATGGACGACAGCGGCAAGTACCAGCGGCTGCGCGGCACGATCGCCGATCTGACGGAGGACGCCAGGATAGAACTGCGAGCCGTCATGTGGGTCGGCCGTGGCGATTTCTCCGCCGGAGAATGGGACAAGGCCCTGACGCAGGCTGACGGCAGCTCGAACCTGACTGTGATCGATACCTTGGCCGAGAAGGCCGACCTTCACGATTATCTGATGAAGGGTCTCTATAAGCTCGATCTGCTCTGAGTCGAGGAGGCCGGAACCGGCGATCGTACCGGTTCCGGCCCGCAGATCCGATGCGGCAAGGCCGCAGCCGGCAAGCCGGCCGCTTCAAATGCGGTCACCAGCCGCCGCGCGCCAGCCACTGGTCGATCTGGTCGAGCCGGTCCGCCCCCCAGAAAGACTCACCGTCGATCTGAACGAAGGGGGCGCCGAAAACGCCGCGCCGGATCGCCTCGTCCGTTTCGGCCCGCAGGCGGTCCTTGACGAGCGGCTCCTGCACGCCGGCGATCAGATCGGCCGCCGGGATTCCCAGGGGCGCCGCAACCTCCGCCACCTGTTCGGCGGCGGCGACATCGCGCCCTTCTCCCCAATGCGCATGGTAGATCGCCTTGGCCAGCGAATGCGCCTTTGCCGGGTCCGACGGTTCCAGCCACCAGAAGGCCCGGCACGCCGCCAGCCCGTTGAGCGGCACCTTCGCCGGCATGGTCAGGGGAACGCCGAGCAGGCGGGCGAAGCGCGGCGCATCGTGGGTGAGGTACTCGCCCCGCAGCGGCTGGTCCATCACGGGCTTCATGCCGCTGACCTTGAACACCGCCCCGAGCAGGATCGGCCGCCAGCGGACCGATCGCCCGTGCCGCGCCGCGATGTCGTCGATTTGGGTCGATGCCAGATAGCCGTAGGGCGAGGCAAAATCGAACCAGAAGTCCAGCGGCGCGCTCATTCGGCTTTCCTTATCTTGCCCATTTCGCAGGCAGGCAGCCTAACGGCAATGGTCGGCCGCGACAACCGTGCTCAGACCGCCTTCACCCTGGTATCGAAAACATAGCCCAAACCCCGTTCCGTCCTGATGATCTGAGGCTCCTTCGGGTTCGCCTCGATCTTGCGGCGCAGGCGCAGGATCAGCACATCGATGCTGCGGTCGAAGACTTCGGCCCCGTCGATCCGGGTAAGGTCGAGAAGCTGGTCCCGCGACAGCACTTTTTGCGGCTGTTTCACGAAGGCGGCCAGCAGGGCATATTCCGCCTTGGTCAGATCGACGTCGCGCCCATCGGACGAGAGCAGCCTTTGCGCCGTCAGGTCGAACTGCCATCCCGCGAAGCAGACCACCGCCCGCAGCCCTTCGGCGTTCCGGGTCACCCCACCCTCCCCAGCCCGGCGAAGCACGGCCTTGATCCGGGCAAGCAGCTCACGCGGGTTGAACGGCTTGGTCAGGTAATCGTCGGCACCCAGTTCCAGCCCGACGATGCGGTCGACCTCCTCGACCTTGCCGGACAGGATGATGACCGGGAGCTGGCTTTCGCTGCGCAGCTGACGCACCAGCGCCAGCCCGTCGCCGTCGGGAAGCCGCAGATCGAGCAGGATCAGGTCTACCGGGTCCGCTGCCAGCACTGCCGTCATGGCGGCGCCGGTGGCGGCGACGGTTACCCGAAACCCTTCGTGGCTCAGGTAATCGGAGAGCAACTCCTGAACCTGTTCGTCATCCTCGACCGCAAGAATATGTGTCACGACGCCCCGGTCCCGGAAAAGCACGGTTTCCGCGCGAAATGATTTCGGCGCGGACTCGCTTGGTAGATAAACCAAACGAACGGTATCGCGCAAAGGGTGTCAGGAGCTTTATCCTGCGTCCTTTTGACCTTGGCCCCTCAATCCCCGGCAGCAATCTTCCGGCTGATGATCAGACGCTGGATATCGCTGGTGCCCTCGTAGATCTGGCAGACGCGGACGTCGCGGTAGATCCTCTCGACCGGGAAATCCTCCAGGTAGCCGTATCCGCCATGGATCTGGATGGCATCGGAACAGACCCGCTCGGCCATTTCCGACGCGTTGAGCTTCGCCATCGCCGCTTCCTTCAGGCACGGGATTCCGGCGTCGCGCAGTGCCGCGGCGTGCAGGACAAGATGGTGCGCCGCTTCGATCCGGGTCGCCATATCGGCCAGCCGGAAGGCCACGGCCTGATGCTCGATGATCGGCACGCCCATGCTGGTGCGCTCCCTGGCATAGGCGAGAGCGTGCCGGAAAGCGCCGCGCGCCATCCCCACGGACTGAGCGGCGATGCCGATCCTGCCGCCCTCCAGGTTGGCGAGCGCGATGTTGTAGCCCTTGCCCTCCTCTCCCAGCATCAGGTCGGGGGTCAGCCGGCACCCGTCCAGCACGATCTGCGCGGTGTCGGAGCAGCGCTGGCCCAGCTTGTGCTCGATCCGGGCGACATGATAACCGGGCGTGTCGGTCGGCACGATGAAGGCGCTGATGCCCTTCTTGCCGGCGGACGGATCGGTCACGGCGAAGACGATGGCGACATGGCCGTTCTTGCCGTTGGTGATGAACTGCTTGGTGCCGTCGAGCACCCAATGGTTGCCGTCGCGACGCGCGCGGGTGCGGATGGCGGCGGCGTCGGAGCCGGCCTGCGGCTCGGTCAGGCAGAAGGCGCCCAGCTTTTCGCCCCGCGCCATCGGGCGCAGGAAGCGCTCCTTCTGTTCGGTCGTGCCGAAGCTCAGGATCGGCATGCAGCCGACCGAGTTATGGACGCTCATGATCGTCGACACGGCGCCGTCGCCGCCGGCGATCTCCTCCAGCGCCAGGGCGTAGGAGACATAGTCGGCCCCGGCCCCGTCCCATTCCTCCGGGATCACCATGCCGAGCATGCCGAGGCGCCCCATCTCGGCGAGGGCTTCCGACGGGAAGCTGGCCGTCCGGTCCCATTCGGCCGCGAAGGGAGCCAGCCGCTCGGCCGCGAACTGCCGCGCCATGTCGCGCACCATGGCCTGCTCTTCGGTAATCAGCATCGTTTCCCCACCCTGGTATCCGTTCTCTTTGCCTGGCACGACGATTGCGACAAGCTGCAACGGTGTGGAAGCGCCCTCGGGCCGCTTTAGGTAAGTTCCGGCAAAGCGGCCGGAGGCCGCTTCCACACTCTGCGCTGGAATTGATTTCAGGCGATCCGCTCGACCGCCAGGGCCGTGGCCTCGCCGCCGCCGATGCAGAGCGATGCGACGCCGCGCTTGAGGTCATATTTTTCCAGGGCCGCCAGCAAGGTCACCAGAATCCGGGCGCCCGACGCGCCGATCGGGTGGCCGAGCGCGCAGGCGCCGCCATGGACGTTGACCTTGTCGTGCGGCAGGTCCAGTTCGCGCATCGCCGCCATGGCAACCACGGCGAACGCCTCGTTGACCTCGTAAAGGTCGACGTCGCCGGCCGACCAGCCGGCCTTGTCCAGCACCTTGCGCATGGCGCCGACCGGTGCGGTGGTAAACCAGCCCGGCGCCTGGGCGTGGGTGGCATGGCCCGTGATGGCGGCCAGGGGCTTGATGCCGCGCCGCTCGGCTTCGGACCGGCGCATCAGCACCAGGGCCGCTCCGCCGTCGGAGATCGAACTGGAGTTGGCCGCCGTGACGGTGCCGTCCTTGCGGAATGCGGGCTTGAGGCTGCCGATCTTGTCGGGGACCGCCTTGCCCGGCTGCTCGTCCCTGGTCACCTGGGACTCGCCCTTCCGGGTGCGGACGATCTGGGGCGCTATCTCCGCGTCGAAGGTGCCGTCGTCCACCGCCGTGCGGGCGCGGGTCAGCGAGGCCACGGCATAGGCGTCCTGAGCTTCGCGGGTGAACTGGTAATGCTGGGCGCAGTCCTCCGCGAAGGTGCCCATCAGGCGGCCCTTGTCGTAGGCGTCCTCCAGCCCGTCGAGGAACATGTGGTCGATCACCCGGCCATGCCCCATGCGGTAACCGCCCCGGGCGCGGTCCAGCAGATACGGCGCGTTGGTCATGCTTTCCATGCCGCCCGCGACCATGATGCCGTTGGTGCCGGCCGCGATCAGGTCATGGGCCAGCATCGCCGCCTTCATGCCCGATCCGCACATCTTGTTGATGGTGGTGCAGCCGACCGATTCGGGAATGCCGGCGCCGAGCGAGGCCTGACGGGCCGGAGCCTGCCCCAGCCCTGCCGGCAGCACGCAGCCCATGATGACTTCCTCGATCGAGTCGGGGCTGAGGCCGGCCCGATCGAGTGCGGCGCGGATCGCGGTGGCGCCGAGTTCCGGCGCCGTCGCGGCGGCGAGATCGCCCTGAAAACCGCCCATGGGGGTGCGGACGGCCGAAACGATAACGACGGGGTCGTGGCGCAGGTCTTGATTACTCATGGGTATTCCCCCTTGATCTTCGTTCACTCCGGCTGTGCCGCCGGTCTCCGGACGCATCGCCCTCCCACCCTGTCACAGGCTGATGGAAGTGGCTGAAAGAAGCCGATGCGGTCCGGTGACGATGTGACCCGAGGAAGGGGCGCCGCGCAAGCGGTCGATGAGGGGGAACCCGGACGGAACGCTTATTTCAGGCGCGGCGCCATGGGGGCCATGGTCGAGGACGTGCCGGGCGCCAGCTTGGTCTGGATGGGAGAGACGACCACGTCGATGTCGGTCCGCTTATTGTCGTCCTTCTGGATGCTGATCCGGATGGTCGCCACCCGCTGGTCGCGGACGAAGGAGATCGAGGTGCGGCGCGCCCGGACGATGGCGGTTTCGGCCCAGCCCATCTTGGGCATTTCGGTCCGGTAGAACTGGGTCACCTGGATGACGCTGAAGGGCGCGTTGAGGATCACCTGTCCGGTCCAGTCGTCGTCGTTGCCGACCAGCACCGTGTCGTCGATGGCGAAGCTGCTGTTTGGCGGCACCGGCAACTGGGGGATCGTCAGCACGTCGGGCGGGATGCCGGGTGCTCCGTTGGACGGGGGAGGTGTTGCGCCCGAAACGGGCGGCACCGGCTGAGCCGCGACGGAAGCCGTATCGAAACCCCCGATAAACAGGCAGAAGAACAACAGGGCGGCAACCGTTATCCGGCCATGAGATGCCATGCTTAACCTCAAATGAATCGATATGAACCGGTCTTCGGCTGACCAAATTTCCGATAGGGACCGTGGCGGAGAAACGGACCGCCATCCGGTGCTGAAACCATCCGATGAACAGGAAAGACTATAATTCGCAAAAATTCTCCTAATATGCAAGGAAATGACCGAAATCCATCCTGTCGCTATCGTGCTGCGGCCTGCGGCCAACCGGCGCACCCACTGCCGGGAGAGCATCGGCGAAAAATGCCGGAACGGTTTTAGCCCGAAATCCCGCCGAGCCGCCGCGAGCTATGTCCGCAGCGCAACGCTCTCCCGATCAATGGTCATATGACGTTTTAGTGGTTTATCGGCAAACGGACTTCTGTTAGAAAACACCCACAACAAAACGGACTGCCCAAACAAAGGGCAGCCGGCAAACAGGGAAGAAACGCTCCGCAAAAGGAGCTTGAGACAGTTCAGACGATCCACAAGAAGGTCGTTCCAGAAAGTCACAAGATTAGGCCTCGGCAGCGCCGGGGCTTTTTTATTGCCTGTTTCCTGAGAATCCGGCTTTGTAGCTGAACTACCTGCACCGGATACTGCCGATGGACGGATCCTGCGGCGGTTGCCGAGGTGCCGCTCCCGAAGCCGGCATGACCTTGGCCTTTACGGCGCCGCTCCCCGATGACATCATCCCGGCATGCGTGCGGCCTTTGCCCCTCTCCTGTTCCTGATCGCAATGACGGCGGTCACTCCGGCTTTCTCCGCCGGTGCCGATCAGAACCGGCTGGACCGTACGGTTCTGCCCGAGCATTTCAGCGCGCTGCCGTTCTCACCTTGGCCGCTGGAGCCCGTTCCGCCTTTCCGGCAGACGCCGATCCGTCCCGAGCGAATCGTCTATCAATTGAAAGGCAGCATCCGCGACGTGGCGAAGGTCAACCGCGACCTGTCCACCGCCTGCCGGCGCGGCGCCTTCATCCAGCGGCTCGACTTCATCTTTCGCGTAAGGTCGGCCGACGACAGGCCCTATGGGATCGGCTGGGGGTCCGGCGTCAACCTGCACGACCCGGAAAGGCGCGCGCAGGCCGATAAGGTCTACCTGTTCGACCGTCAGGATACCGGGCTTTGCGCGGTCTGGGTGGCCCCGCTGGCCACCCTGCAACGGTTTCTGGCTCCGGTTCCGCTGCGCGACCGTCCATGACCGCGGCTCCGGTCAAAGTCATTCGACCGGACTGACAAAGGGCGCGCGGAAGCGCATTCCTGCCTTCCGGACGCAACGTCGCGCTTCCCGCGCGGTGATTCAGTCACTATATAGGCACGGGTTTGCGCTCCGGCGTCTTCAGCGGTCGGATGCGCGGCACCCCCTGTCCGACCCTCTCCCCGATCTACAGGGAGGGGAATTTTGTTGCGCCTGAAGTATTCCAGAGCCCGAGCGCCATGCCCAAACGTACCGACATCAAGTCCATCGCCATCATCGGCGCCGGCCCCATCGTCATCGGACAAGCCTGCGAGTTCGACTACTCCGGCGTCCAGGCGTGCAAGGCCCTGCGCGAAGAGGGTTACCGCGTCATCCTGGTGAACTCCAATCCGGCCACCATCATGACCGACCCGAATCTGGCCGATGCGACCTATATCGAGCCGATCACCCCGGCCACGGTGGCGAAGATCCTGGAGAAGGAGCGTCCGGACGCGCTCCTGCCGACCATGGGCGGCCAGACCGCGCTGAACACCGCGATAGCGCTGGACGACGACGGCACCCTGGCGCGGCTGGGCATCGAGATGATCGGCGCCAACAAGCAGGTGATCGCCAAGGCGGAAGACCGCCTGCTGTTCCGCGACGCCATGGACAAGATCGGCCTGGAAAGCCCGCGCAGCCGGATGGTCCGCAGCTTCGACGAGGCGCTGGTGGCGCTGGCTGAAACCGGCCTGCCGTCGATCATCCGCCCCAGCTTCACGCTGGCCGGCACCGGCGGCGGCATCGCCTACAACAGGGCGGAGTTCGAGGAGATCGTGCGCGGCGGCCTGCGCGCCTCCCCCACCCATGAGGTGCTGATCGAAGAATCGGTGCTGGGCTGGAAGGAATACGAGATGGAGGTCGTGCGCGACGGCGCCGACAACTGCATCATCGTCTGCGCCATCGAGAACCTGGACCCGATGGGCGTCCATACCGGCGACAGCATCACCGTGGCGCCGGCCCTGACGCTGACCGACAAAGAATATCAGATCATGCGCAACGCCTCGATCGCGGTGCTGCGCGAGATCGGCGTCGATACCGGCGGGTCGAACGTGCAGTTCGCGGTCAACCCGGCCGACGGCCGCATGGTCGTGATCGAGATGAACCCGCGCGTCAGCCGGTCTTCGGCCCTGGCGTCGAAGGCAACCGGCTTCCCGATCGCCAAGATCGCCGCCAAGCTGGCGGTAGGCTACCGGCTGGACGAGCTGGACAACGACATCACCGGCGTTACGCCGGCGTCGTTCGAGCCGACGATCGACTACGTCGTCACCAAGATGCCGCGCTTCACCTTCGAGAAGTTCCCCGGCACCGAGCCGCTGCTGACGACGTCGATGAAGTCGGTCGGCGAGGCCATGTCGATCGGCAGGACCTTCGCCGAGTCGGTGCAGAAGGCCCTGCGCTCGATGGAGACCGGCCTCACCGGCTTCAACGAAGTGCTGATCGGCGACGGCAACCCCGATCCGCTCACGGTGCGGGCGGCGCTGAGCAAGCCGACGCCGGACCGGCTGCTGGTGATAGCCCAGGCCTTCCGCCACGGGCTGAGCGTCGCCGAGGTCCAGGCGGCCTGCAAGTACGACCCGTGGTTCCTGGAGCAGATTCAGGCGATCGTCGCGGCGGAAGCCGAAGTGCGGAAGAGCGGCCTGCCGGCCGAAGCACGGGGCTGGCTGCGGCTGAAGCAGACCGGCTTCAGCGATGCGCGGCTGGCCGAGCTGGCGGGCACGTCCGAGGCGGAAGTGTCGGCCGCGCGGCGGGCGCTGGGCGTCACGCCGGTCTACAAGCGGATCGACACCTGTGCCGCGGAATTCGCTTCGGATACTCCTTACATGTATTCGACCTACGAAGCGGACGGCATGGGCGGAGCGGAGTGCGAATCGCAGCCGACCGACCGCAAGAAGGTCGTGATCCTGGGCGGCGGGCCTAACCGGATCGGCCAGGGCATCGAGTTCGACTACTGCTGCGTCCACGCGGTCTATGCGCTGATCGAGGCCGGGTACGAGACCATCATGGTCAACTGCAACCCGGAAACGGTCTCGACCGACTACGATACGTCCGACCGACTCTACTTCGAGCCGCTGACCGCGGAAGACGTGATCGAACTGGTCCGGGTCGAGCAGAGCAAGGGCGAGGTGCTGGGCGTCATCGTCCAGTTCGGCGGTCAGACTCCGCTGAAGCTGGCGCGTGACCTGGAAGCGGCCGGCATTCCGATCCTGGGCACCTCGCCGGACGCGATCGACCTGGCGGAAGACCGCGAGCGGTTCCAGCAGCTTCTCCACAAGCTGGGCCTGCACCAGCCGGCCAATGGGCTGGCGCGCAGCCTGGAAGAGGCGGAAGCCGTGGCCGCCCGCATCGGCTTCCCGGTCGTCATCCGTCCCAGCTACGTGCTGGGCGGCCGGGCGATGGAAATCGTCCACGACATGGCCGGGCTGAAGCGCTACATGGGCTCGGCCGTCAAGGTGTCGGGCAAGAACCCGGTGCTGATCGACAGCTACCTCCAGGACGCGATCGAAGTCGACGTGGACGCCGTGTCGGACGGCACCGACGTCTATGTCGCCGGCATCATGGAGCATATCGAGGAAGCCGGCATCCATTCCGGCGACAGCGCCTGCGCGCTGCCGCCGTACTCGCTGGCGTCCGACGTGGTCGCCGACATCGGGCGTCAGGCGAAGATGCTGGCCGAGGCGCTGGAAGTGGTCGGGCTGATGAACGTGCAGTTCGCGGTCAAGGGCACCCAGGTCTACATCCTGGAAGTCAACCCGCGCGCCAGCCGCACCGTACCGTTCGTCGCCAAGGCGACCGGCACCGCCATCGCCAAGATCGCGGCACGGGTGATGGCGGGGGAGAAGCTGTCCGGCTTCACCCTCAACGGACCGACACCACCGCACACCGCCGTCAAGGAAGCGGTCTTCCCCTTCGCCCGCTTCCCCAACGTCGACATCATCCTGGGGCCGGAAATGAAATCGACCGGCGAGGTCATGGGCCTCGATCACGATTTCAGCCGGGCCTTCGCCAAGGCGCAGCTTGGTGCAGGGGTGGTGCTGCCGCTGGAGGGCAAGGTCTTCATCTCGGTCAAGGACCACGACAAGGCGGCGATGGTCGCGATCGCCCGCAAGCTGCACGAGATGGGCTTCGGGCTGCTGGCGACATCGGGTACGGCGAAGGCTTTCGGCGAGGCTGGCATCCCGGTGGCGCAGGTCAACAAGGTGCTGGAGGGACAACCGCATGTGGTTGACGCCATGATCAATGGCGACGTGCAGTTGGTTTTCAACACCACGGACGGAGCCCAGGCGATGTCCGACAGCTTCAGCTTGCGCCGGACCGCGCTCGTCAATAACATTCCCTATTATACGACCGTCGCAGGAGCACGGGCTGCCGTCGAGGCTATCTCGGCGCTTCGGAGTGGGAGCCTTGACGTGGCTCCCCTGCAGTCCTACCTGAGCGGGTCATATTAAGGATCAGGGCTCTCGGCGCGGCTAATCTGGCCGCGCCGCAGTCTTCTTCAGCGTCGAGTGGACCGGAAATGGAAAAAGTTCCAATGACGGCGGCGGGCTACAACCGCCTCCAAGAGGAGTTAAGGCACCTGAAATCGAGCGAACGCCCGGCGGTGATCAAAGCCATTGCCGAAGCGCGCGAACATGGGGATCTTTCGGAGAACGCGGAGTACCATGCTGCGCGTGAACGGCAGA
>NZ_JCACHA010000678.1:0-12591 GCF_059503625.1 Skermanella sp. | reverse complement strand
CGACGTACGGGAAACCCCGACCGGCATGGGCAAGATCGCCGAGACGCTGCGCCGCGACGAGCGAAGCCGCCGAAGCATCCACCCGACCCACTCCGTCGTGGCGCGGGGCGCCCGCGCCGACTGGCTGGTGGCGGACCATCACCGGTCGCCGTTCGCGTTCGACGCCGATTCGCCGCTGGGGCGGGTGCTCGAGGCGGACGGCTACATCATGGGCCTGGGCACCGACCTGGGTCCGGTCACCTTCTACCATGTGCTGGAAGACCTGTGCGGCGACAGCTTCCCCTTCCCCGTCTATACCCCCGACAGCCCTGTCGTGCGCGAGGTGACGGGCTGGGGCGGCGAGCGCCTGAAGGTGGCCGTCATGGCCCATTCGTCCGTCGTGTCCGCCGACCGGATCGACAAGCCGACCGGAACCGGCGTGCGGGATTACGTCACCCGGTATCTGGAGCGCGACGGCGGCCTGCGGTGGATTTCCGTCGGCGAGGGCAAGGCCTGGGTGATCCGGGCGGCGGATATGTTCACCTGCCTGGAATGCCTGATGGTCCAGGGTGTCACGATCTACCGCGACCCTGCCGAGTCGGCCAGCGCCGGTCGCGGGTTTTTGGCGAACGAAAAGGATGGTTTCGGTGCCGGTACAAGATCTTCTGCCCCGCATGGTGCCCCGAGCGGTAAAAGACAGGCTGCGTCCGCTTAAGAAGCTGGCCGATTTCCAGCGGTTGCCGGCGGCGGCCAAGGCGGCGGTCCGGCGCGACCGCGACGGCCTGGAAGCGGTCGCCGATCCGGGGATCGACGCGACCGTCGCGGCGGCACTCGACTGGCTGGGTCAGGCGCAGGACAACTCGGCTACGCGGGACGGCGGAGTCGCGCGTCACTACAGCCTCGTCGGCGGCTGGTCCGCGTCATATCCGGAGACGACGGGCTATATCGTCCCGACGATGATCGAACAGGGCCGGCTGCGTAACGATCCGGCGTTGCTGGAACGGGCACGCCGGATGCTCGACTGGCTGGTGTCGATCCAGTTCCCCGACGGTGGTTTCCAGGGTGGAACGATCGGCCAGGAGCCTCGGGTACCGGTGACCTTCAACACGGGCCAGATCCTGCTGGGGCTGGCGGCCGGCGTGGCGGAATTCGGCGACGCCTATCGGCCGGCCATGACCAGGGCCGCCGACTGGCTGGCCGGGAGCCAGGACGAGGACGGCTGCTGGCGGCGCTTTCCGACACCCTTCGCCAGCCGGAACGACAAGAGCTACGAGACGCATGTGGCCTGGGGGCTGCTGGAAGCCGCGCGGCTGGACCCGTCGCGCACCTGGGGAGATGCGGCGCTGGCGCAGGTCCGCTGGGCCGTCGGCCGTCAGAAGCCGAACGGCTGGATGGCGGATTGCTGCCTGGAGGAGCCGCAGCAGCCGCTGACCCACACGCTGGGCTACGCCCTGCGGGGCATTCTGGAAGCATGGCGGTTCTCGCGCGATCCGGCATTCCTGGAGGCCGGGACGAAGCTTGCCGAAGGACTGCTCGGGTGCCTTGACGAACGGGGAACCGGACGCCTGCCCGGCAGGCTGAATGCCGGGTGGAAGCCGGCCGTCGACTGGGTCTGCCTGACCGGATCGGTCCAGATCGCCCATTGCTGGCTGATGCTGTATCAGGACACCGGCGATACCCGATGGCTGGAAGCGGCGAAACGGGTCAACGGCTTCGTCCGCAGGACGGTCGCTGTGGGCGGCCCGTCCGAGACCCGCGGCGGCGTACAGGGCAGCTTTCCGGTGGATGGCGACTACGGCACCTTCGAGTATCTCAATTGGGCGGCCAAGTTCTTCATCGACTCCAATGAACTGGAGCGAAAAGCCGACAAAAAAGAGCAGGAAAACCAGCAGCACGCCAGTGCACGGAACGATGCTTCGGACAGCCAGACGAAACAATGATTTAGACGCCGATTATTTAAGGACCTGAACCGCACCCCCCTTGCTCCGAAAACGATCTGCTGTCTTTTCTTCATGGAGGATGCGGATGATCTTCATGGAGGAAGCGGATGAGCGAGGGGGTCCTTGCCGGGTTGATCGGCATGACGGCGCTGGGGTGCGGGATCGTCGGCGGCGTGTTCTTCGCGTTCTCCTCCTTCGTGATGACGGCGCTGGGGCAGTTGCCGGCGGTGGAGGGGATGGCGGCGATGCGGTCGATCAACAGGGTCGCGGTCACGCCGCCGTTCATGGGAGCGCTGTTCGGGACGGCGGCGGCCTGTCTGGCGCTGGCGCTGACAGCCTTCGGCGGCTGGGCCGGAGAGCGCGCCGGATGGCTGCTGGCCGGGAGCGGGACCTACCTGCTGGGAGTGGTCGCGGTGACGGCCGTGTTCAACGTCCCGCGCAACGAGAAGCTGGCGCGCATCGATCCGCACAGCGCCGAAGGAGAGCGCCTCTGGCAGCGGTACCTGGTCGAATGGACGGGCTGGAACCATGTGCGGACGGTGGCGGGCAGTGCCGCCGCGGCGCTTCTGATGGCCGCCTTGCGCTGACGGCGACCCGGAAAGACGGCTTCACTGGGCGGTGTCGAAAGCCACGACGGTGAAGATCATGTTCACCGCCACGTCATCGTCGGACAAGGGAAGGTGGATGTTGGCGACGCCGCGCACGCTGCGCACCCGGCCGACATAGGGAGGCTCGGATCTGATCGGGGCTTTCGTTTCGACGACGGCGGCCCGGTAGGTCCACAGATAGTTTCCCGGTCCGAACCCAGGCATCTGGGAAAACAGCTTGCCCGTGTGGTTTCCCTGCGACCTGTCCACCACACCGGAACCGACCAGCCTGAACTTGAAATCCAGTGGATCACGAAACACGTCGACCAGTACGATCCATGGAGTAAGGTGTGGAACTTCCAGGAGTGGATCGAGATCCCGGCGGGCCGGCATCGTCCGGCCGGCTCTCTTGCTTTCCCAATATGCAAGAGCGTCTTGAAGGAGTTGTTCCATATTATCACTCAATGTTTTCGGCACTCTGTCCGATAACTCCCGCGCTTCGCAACAAAGAAGCGTCCAGTGATCGAATAGGCAGCAGGTAGCATCCGGGAAGTAGCTGCCAGCGTTGACGACATACCAATTTTTAACAACAATTGGTATAATCGACTCCGAAAGTCGTGGCAGGTTTGCCCGATCCCATGCTCTTTTGAATTGGCGCCCCGACACAGCGGAAAAAGAAAGCAAGACCATGGCCGCCCGGCCCGCCGAACCCACCTTCGCGGAACTGTTTACCCCCAAGCTCGTCACCATCCTGCGCGAAGGCTACGGGCTCCTGGATCTTCGCGCCGACGCCATCGCCGGACTGACCGTCGCCATCGTGGCTCTGCCGCTGTCGATGGCGATCGCGATCGCCTCCGGCGTCACGCCGGACCGCGGGCTGTTCGCCGCCATCGTCGGCGGCTTCCTGGTGTCGCTGCTGGGCGGAAGCCGGTTCCAGATCGGCGGTCCCGCCGGCGCCTTCATCGTGCTGGTGGCGGCCACGGTCGAACGGCATGGGGTGGACGGACTGCTGCTCGCCACCATGATGTCCGGAGTGTTCCTGATGGCGATCGGCTATCTCCGGCTTGGCACCTATATCAAATACATCCCCTACCCAGTGACCGTCGGGTTCACGGCCGGGATCGCGGTCATCATCTTCGCCAGCCAGCTCAAGGAGTTGCTGGGCCTTACCCTGGAGGGCAAGGAGCCGGGCGCCATCGTTCCCAAGGTCCTGGCCCTGGCGGAGGCGCTGCCGACGATCAACGCCGCGGCGGCGGCCGTCGCGCTGATCACGGTCGGGCTGATCCTGACGGTCCGGCGCACCCGGCCGCACTGGCCGGCCCTGCTGATCGCGGTCGGGGCCGCGGCGGTGGCAAGCTGGGTCCTGGGCCTGCCGGTCGAGACGATCGGCACCCGGTTCGGCGGCATCCCGAACTCCCTGCCGCTGCCGGAACTTCCGGCCTTCTCGGCCGGCAAGGCGCTTGCCGTCCTGCCGGACGCCGTGGCCTTCGCATTGCTGGGCGCCATCGAAAGCCTGCTGTCGGCCGTGGTCGCCGACAGCATGAGCGGGCGGCGTCACCGGTCGAACTGCGAACTGGTGGCGCAGGGCGTCGCGAACATTGCCTCGCCGCTGTTCGGCGGTATCTGCGTCACCGGAACCATCGCGCGCACCGCGACCAATGTCCGGTCGGCCGCGCGGGGTCCGGTCGCCGGCATGCTGCACGCGGTCTTCCTGCTTCTGTTCATGCTCGTGGCGGCTCCGCTGGCCAGCTTCATCCCGCTGCCGGCGCTGGCCGCCGTGCTGGCCGTGGTGGCCTGGAACATGGCGGAAAAGCACGAGTTCGCGACGCTGCTGCGGGCATCGCGCGGGGATGCGGTGGTGCTGATGGCGACGTTCCTGCTGGTCGTGTTCCGTGACCTGACGGAAGGCATCGTGGTCGGGTTCGGGATCGGCGCGCTGCTGTTCCTGCACCGCATGGCGCAAGCGGTCGAGATCGAGAGCGGCCGGCCCCGCCTGGAGGAGGATCGGGCCGATGCGGTAGATGCCGGTGTCCGCCGGCCTTACGACGCCGGCATGGCGAGCGATCCCGACGTGATGGTCTACCGGATCTCGGGAGCGTTCTTCTTCGGGGCAGCGGCCACGGTCGGCTCGGTGCTCGACCAGCTGGCGGAACACCCCAAGGCCTATGTGCTCGACCTGTCGGAGGTCCCGATGCTGGACTCTACAGCCGCCATCACGATCGAAGGCTTCGTGCGCAAGGCGCACGGCAAGGGTGCGGCAGTCTATATCGCCGGAGCGCAGCGGCAGGTCCTGCGCGCGCTGCTGACCCATGGCGTGCGGCGGCCACGGGTCAGGTTCCGCTCCACGGTAGCCGATGCGATCAGGGATGCTCATGCCAAGGCAGGCGGCCCCGGGATCGGAGCAGCCCCGGCCGAGGCCTGAGGCTACCGGCCCTTCAGGTCGGGGCGCCGCAGTTGCTGACGCGCCGGGCAGCCACCGGCTCGGTCACCTCGATGCAGAAGTCCAGCAGGCGCTCGAACTGGATATCGCGCGACAGCCCTTCGCGCGCGGCCGGCGGGAGGCCGGGCAGCCTGCCCCCGGCGGCGTCCTTGGCCGCCAGCCAGCGGCGGAGCTGGTTCGCGATCGCTTCCGGATCGTTGGAGAAGAAGCCGGCCTGACGCTCGCGGATCAGGCGGGCGGGAACGCCGTCCTCCAGCCCGATGCCGAGGATCGGGCGGAGAACGCCGAAATACTCGAACAGCTTGGCAGGCACGTTGCCCTGCTCGCGCGGGTTGTTCCATTGCAGGAGCAGCAGCACGTCGGACCGGCGCTGGATCTCGAGCGACTGCTTATAGGGAACGGCGGGGTGAACGGTCACCCGGTCGCCGACCCCGGCCTTCTCGGCCGGCGGCATGACGAGTCCCGGGTCGCTGCCGTAGAACTCGATCCGGATGCGCCGGCGCTCGGGTCCCAGCAGGGCCAATGCCTCGAACAGCGCGGACGGGTCGCGGCGGCCGGAATAGAGAACGCCGGCATAGGTGATGGTCAGGTCGGGCGACGATCCGGATGACGGCAGCGTAGCAGGCGGCGGATCCGGCTGGAGCGGAAAGTCCTGCGGGTCGTAGCCGTTGTAGATCGTCGCGACCGGCTTGCCGTACTTCGCCCGGTAGAACGCGCTCCAGGGTTCCGACACGGTGACGATGCCGCTGGCGCTGCCGGCTACCCGGCGCTCCATCCGGTCGAGCAGCGCCATGCGCCAGTCCGGTGCTTCGAAATAGGGATCGTCGGCCC
Source organism: Skermanella sp. (assembly GCF_059503625.1). NCBI lineage: Bacteria > Pseudomonadati > Pseudomonadota > Alphaproteobacteria > Rhodospirillales > Azospirillaceae > Skermanella > Skermanella sp. The sequence goes on along the minus strand of NZ_JCACHA010000678.1, from coordinate 6,814 downwards.
AGCGGTCGCGAAACTCGGCGATCCACGGGACGCCCAGCTTGCGGCTGAGGTGATGGCCGGCAAGGAACGCGGTGAAGGGCGGGCCGGTGACGTAGATCAGGTCGGGCTTCCAGTCGCGGCAGGTGCGCCTGGCTCCCGCGATCGCCCAGGGCAGCCAGCCGACATAGCGGTCCGGCAGGTTGGACAGGTTGAGGTAGTAATCGCTGACAGTCGAGAGCACCCGGCCCACCAGCGAGCCGCGTCCGCCGCCCGCCGCACCGGACGATGCTCCCGGTGCCGCCCCGCCGCCCGGCTTGGGCGCACGGCGGAGCAGGCGGTTGCGCAGGTTGCCGACGACGTCGATCGGGCGGTTGACGTCGATGGCGCGGGTCCAGGTTACCCGGTCCGCCGGGATCTCCAGCGGCAGCGTCTTCGACAGGTCGGGTTCGCGCGCGGTCACGACCCGCACGTCGACATTGCGCCGCATCAGGTACTTGGCCAGCTTGCCGACCCGGATCGCGCCGATGGTGTTGGACGGCGGGAAATACCAGGACAGGATGAGCACCTTCATGGCGTCGGCACCCTCCGGCCGCTCGGCGGGAGATCCTGGCCGCGATGCCCTGGCCTGATCGATCGTCGAAGAAGCAAACCCAGTCAACCTTAGTCCTTTCGGCCCCATTACTTCAGGCCTGATCCCATGATAGTGCGCAGCACCCGCCGGCCAACCCGGGGCTGGTGACGGGAAGGTCCCAGGATATTGCCATGCGGCATGAAACACACCCCATATATCCCTATGCAAAAAGTCAAATGGGGCCGCTTGGGCGAAATGGGCGTACTTCCAGTTTCGAATTGACCCTTACGGGTCTGAACATCGTAAATGACCGCAGTGTTGCGGCTCAAGTCCGAACATTCGATAATCTTTCCCGCGAATTGTATAGATTATGTTGATTCCGGCAGGCGGGGACTGAATGCGCTCCCTCATTTTGTTCATGGTCTTTCTGGTCCTTGCGGTATTGTCCCTGACGATGCCTTCGATCGGGGTGCTGACATGGGCCTGGATCGCGATCATGAGCCCGCACCGGCTGACCTGGGATTTCACCTACACGCTTCAGCTCAATCTGGTGATCGTCGTCATCACCTTCATCGCCTGGGTCGTATCGCGGGAACCGAAGCGCCTGCCGATGAACTCCGCCACCGTCATGATCATGCTGTTCATGGCCTGGATGACGCTGACGACGATGACTTCGCTGGCGCCGGCGAACTCCTGGTTCCACTGGGACCTGCATATCAAGAACCTCGTCTTCGCGCTGGCGGTGATGGCCGTTATGCGCACCCAGGTCCGCATCCAGGCGCTGATCTGGATCATGGTGCTGTCGATCGGCTATTTCGGGGTCAAGGGCGGCGGCTTCACCATCGCCAACGGCGGCGCCTATACCGTGCTGGGTCCGCCGGAATCGATCATCGAGGACCGCAACCATCTGGCGCTGGCCTGCTGCATGATCATCCCGATGATGAACTACCTGCGGGTCACGACCGCCAACCGGCTGATCAAGATCGGCCTGATGATGGCGATGGCGCTGACCATCATCTCGGTGATCGGCAGCTATTCGCGCGGCGGCTTCCTGGCGTTGAGCGTGACCGCCCTCGTGTTCTGGCTGCGCTCTTCCGGCAAGCTGATGACCATGGTCCTGCTGCTTGCCTGCTTCGTCCCGGCCGTCTCGCTGATGCCCGCGAGCTGGAAGGACAGGATCGGCACGATCGAGAACTACCAGAAGGACGACTCCGTCCAGGGGCGGTTCGACGCCTGGAACTACGCGATGCGGGTGGCGAAGGACCGGCCCCTGCTGGGTGGAGGCCTGGCCACGACCGAGGTCGGCGCGGTCTTCCACAAATACGTTCCGGGACGGCCGCAGCGGGCGGCGCACAGCATCTATTTCCAGGTGCTGGGCGACCAGGGACCGATCGGGCTGATGATCTTCTTGAGTATAGGCGTGGTCGGATGGCTGAACACCCGGTCGATCATCCGCCTGAGCAAGGGGAAGCCGGAACTCGAATGGGCATGGCATCTGGGGCGGATGATGCAGGTCAGCTTCATCAGCTACTTCGTCGCCGGTGCCGCCCTGTCGATGGCCTATTACTCGGTGTTCTTCCTGTCGGTCGTGATCGTGGCGCTGGTACGGGAAATCCTGGTCAAGGCGGAGCGGACGGCGGTACAGCCGGCGGGCCGGGTCAGGCGCGGAGGATTCCTGCGGCCGGCGGATGCGCCTGCCCCGGCATCCGCCTCGGTCCCGGCAAATTGACGACACTGCGGAATCCCGGCCGAACACCGACATGATCACCGTCACCGAACCGATCATCTGGGGCGACGAGCACGTTCCGGTAAATACCGGCTTGCTCGAAACCGTGGTGCGCGCCTTTCCCGGCGAGCGCGTGCGGTTCTGGGGCGAAGCCGGGCACATCGCGCTGATCCGGGCGCTGATCGACCCGAAGGACGGCGCCCGGGTGGAATTCCGCGAGACCCGGCTGCCGCCGCGCGATGCCGGCTTCAAGGAGCGTTTGCGGCAAGATGCCGGCTTCGTCGGCCGGTTGCTGGAGGAGGCGGCCGGATCGCACCTGATCCTGGCAAGCTCCTGCCCGTCGCTGATCGCCGCGCTGAAGGTTCGCGGCCTGCGGACCAGTGTCCGGAGCGTCCATATCGTGCTTCACGGCAACCTGACCGTGCTGTGGTCCTGGAGGTCCCGCAATCCGCTCACGCGGCTGACCGATCTCCGCACGGCGATGGGCCTGCCGAGCCGGCTGCCGGTCCGCTACTTCGTGATGGAACCGGCGATCCGGGGCGAGTTGCTGGCAACCCTGCCCCGGCTGAACCCGCTCGACGTCCGGCTGCTGCCTCATCCGGTCAGTTCGGTCGAGGCCTCGCTGGAGGGCCGCGGGGACCTGGAAACACCTGTCCGGATCGGCTTCATGGGTGCTGCTTCGGCGGAGAAGGGCTTCGGCGCATTCCTGGACATCGCGCGCCGCGCGGCGGGACCTGAGACGGAGTTCCACGCGGTCGGCCGGCTGGGAGCGGACATGGCGGGCGAAGACCTGGGCGTGCTGGCGACGAAGCCGCTTGCGGCGGGCAAGGTCGGACGTGCCGATTATGTCGAGCGGCTGGCGGGAATGCACTACGTCTGCATGCCCTACGGGGCCGAACACTACCGCTACTCGCCCAGCGGGGTTCTGGCCGACGCGCTGGCGCTGGCGCGTCCGATCCTGGCCTTCGACCTGCCGATCTTCCGCGACCTGTTCGACCGGTTCGGCGATATCGGCCATCTCTGCCGCGACGCGGAGGAGTTGGCCGAGTTGATCCGCAGCGGGTTATGGAACCGGGTCCGCTACAGGGATCAGGTGGAGACGATGCGGGAAGCGCGGGCGCCCCGACTGGCGGACCGCCTGAAAGACGATCTGAGGATGGCGCTGGGTTCATGATCACGGTTCTGTTTTCCACCTTCAACGGCGCGGATACGCTGCCGGAGATGCTGGATTCGCTTACAAGGCTCGTCCCGCCGCCGGGCGGCTGGAAACTGGTGGCGGTGGACAACGGCAGCACCGACGGCAGCGGCGACCTGCTGCGCTCGTCCGCCGGGCTGCTTCCCCTGACGGTGCTGACCGAGCCGGCCAAGGGCAAGAACCGGGCGCTCAACCGGGGGCTGGAAGCCGTCGAAGGCGACCTGGTGGTGCTGACCGACGACGACATCGTGGCATCCGGCGACTGGCTGACCGCTTGGGCGGCGGCGGCGGACCGGCTTCCGGAGTTCGACATCTTCGGCGGGCGGATCGTGCCGCGCTGGGGAATGGATCCGCCGGACTGGCTGCTGGGCGAGGTGCCGCTGGGACCGGTCTACGCCACGACCGACCCGGCCTGGACGGAAGGACCGATCCGGGCCGGCTGCGTCTGGGGACCGAACATGGCGGTGCGGCGCCGGGTATTCGATGCGGGACACAGGTTCGACGAACGGATCGGTCCCGATGGAACCATGGCCTACGCCATGGGCAGCGAGACGGAATTCACCCTGCGGCTGGAGAGCCTGGGTTTCCGCAGTGCCCACAGCCCGGCGCCGGTGGTGCAGCACCAGATCGCTGCCGCGAGCATGACGCAGGAATGGATCCTGCGCCGCGCCTACCGCTACGGGCGGGGGGAGCGGATGCTTCAACTGGCGACAGGAGGAAGAAGCGATGCCCGGCTGTTCGGCTATCCGCGCTGGATCGTCCGCCAGTGGAGTGAAAAACAAATCGGCCTTATGAGGGCAAGCCTTCGCGGTACGGAGCGGGAGCGGTTCCGGCTGCGCTGGGATGTCAGCCGGCTGCGCGGAGCGCTGTCGGTGAAGGAGAACGAGGCGCCGTCGAGGACCGCTGCGGTGCTGCGCCCGCAGCCGCCGGCAGTGAACGGCGAAGCACCCCGGTTCAGCGTCGTGATCCCGACCCATAACCGGGCGGGGCATCTGGCGGAAGCGATACGCTCCGTCCACGACCAGACATATCCGGCGCATGAGATCGTCGTAGTCGACGACGGCTCGACCGACGATACCGCCCAGGTGGTGGAAGCGCTGATCCGGGACGGCATACCCGTGCGCTACCTGCGTCAGCCCAACCAGGGTGCCGCCGCGGCGCGCAACCGGGGCATCCGGGCGGCTGAGGGCAACTGGATCGCCTTGCTCGACTCGGACGACACGTGGCTGCCCGGCAAGCTGGCCGCTGCCGCCGCCCTGATCGCAGCGGACGATGCGCTGGACTTCGTCCACTCGCGCTGCGTCCATGATTTCGAACTGGCCGCCGGCGGCATGCCGGAACCGGTGCTGACGGTGGAGGAGCGCTGCGACCCGGCAGCGCTGATGGGCGGCTGGCACATCAAGACGTCGAGCGTCGCGATCCGGAGCACCCTGCTGGACCGGCTGGACAGCCTGTTCCCGACCGATCTTCGGACCTGCGAGGACTACGAACTGTTCTGGCGGGCGGTCACGGCTGCCCGCCGCATAGGCTTTTCCAGCGAGCCCGATACCGTGATCGCCAATATCCCGACCAGCCTGTCGCGCGAGGACGCGATGGTGCTGCCGCGCATGATGGACAACATCGAGGCGATGAGCCGCGTCATCCGCTGGCTGAACGGCCACCCCCGGCAAGCGCGGCTCCAGCCGATCCTGGAAGGCCGCCGCTACTGGGCCGCCCGTATCCTGCTGACCCGCGCGGCGCGGGAGAGGCGGTTGCTGGAAATGCTGGGATGGCTGCTGCGCCACGGCCTGTCCCGCTTCGAGATCGGCCGCGCCGTGGTTTCGGCCGGACGCGGCGTAGTCAACGGCGAGAACCCATCGGGGCTGTAATCGCCTACTCCTTATCGTAGACGACGTCCCTGCCCCGGTAGAACTTCAGCAACTCGCGGTCGGAGATCGGCTGGTCGGCCTTGGTTCCGAAGAAATAGACGCCGCCGGCGGCGTCCAGGGCGCCTTCGCGGCTGGCCAGGATGCGGTCGAAATACTTGATCGGAGCGGTGGCGAGCTTCACGCCGACGCGGACATATTTCCGGATGGCCGGGCTGGTGAAGAAGCTGAGGCAGAAATACTCCAGCGACCATGCCAGCGCGCCCGCCGGCCCCAGCGCCATGCCGGCCTTGATCTGGGTGAAGTGCCGGAACAGGCGGCGGTGGCCCAGGAAGGTGAAGCGGGTGAAATCGTAGCGGCCCATATGGACCTGCTGCATGAACGGCGTCACCGAGTAGACATAGCCGCCGGGCCGGAGCACGCGGGCGATTTCGGACGCGCAGCGGAACGGGTCGGCGACGTGTTCGAGCACGGCAACCGCGATGACGGCGTCGAAACTTTCGTCGGGAAACGGCAGATCGTGGAGGTCGCAGACATAGTCGGCCCCCTCCCCCAGGATCACGTCGGTATAGGTGTAGCGGACGTTGGGGAGATCGGGGTATCGCTTGTCGCCGGCGCCGACCACCAGGATGCGGGCGGCGGGGAGTGCCTTGGCGACGTACTCGACCGACTTTTCCGAACTCCAGTCCGACGCGTTGACCGAGAAGTAGATCAGGCGCTCGGCGGCCCGGCGGAGCGCCGCGCGGAGACGGTCGGTCGATGCGGGAGCTTCGCCCCTCAGCATGATGGTCTCGACGGAGATGCCGGCGCCCTTGCGCGACTTCGTGAAGTCGGCGATGGCGAAGACGCTGTTCTCGTCGTTGATCAGGACAGGCGTACCGTCCACCACCGGGAATATGCGCCGGCAGGCGGCGCCGGAGCAGACGAGGTGCGAAGCATCGGCCGTCTCAAGGAGAACCGAGCGGCAGCGCGGGCAGACGAGGCCGGTCGCCAGCTGTGTCATGTCGGAAGTAGCGGAAGGCCGGAGCACTGGTTCGGCAGTCATGACACCTTGGCGGGAAACGGTAGCCTTCCCTGAAACTACCCGATGGTTGCCGAGGTTGGCGCGTGCTCAGGTGGGGTATGACGTCATCGTCCCGGTGCAATGACCATACGATCCGGCAGAACTCCTTGAACTCCGTCCCGATACCGATAGCCCTACTTAATTCTTTGTTGAAATCTCAGTGTAGATGCATTTCTAATATAGTCAGGTTGAGCTTGGCTCCTGTCGCTGACGCCAGCTCTGCCACGATTTGAGGCAGGAGCTTCAACAGTGCTACGGTACGGTTTCGTACTTTGGTCGGTCCTAAGCTCCTGACCTCGCGAGCCGGGCGTCCTAGTGCCGCCCGGCTCCCCCTCTCCTCGCCCATCAGATTCCGGCCGGTCAGTTCATGTGGATCAGGTCGGCCTTGAGGTCGGACGCATGGACGCCGATCAGG
>NZ_JCACHA010000677.1:0-12748 GCF_059503625.1 Skermanella sp. | reverse complement strand
CGGGGTTTTTTGGCTGTTTTTTTTACGGTGTGTGGCCCCGGGCCCCAACCACCCTCCCTCCACCCTTTTGTTTGGGCCGCGCCCAAACACCCGCCCGCACGTCAAAGGACCCGATCCAAAGGAAAAGCAATGAGTGCCCAAACCGCCGCGTCGGATAAGACGGACCCGCCCAAATCGTCGCGCATGACGATCTGGCTGCGCAGCCGGCTCAGCAATATAGCGCCGTTCATCACGCTGCTGTTCCTGGTCGTCTTCTTCTCGATCGCAAGCCCGTCCTTCGCCACGCTGGACAATTTCGGCAATATCCTCAACCAGATCTCGATCACGGCGATCATGGCGGTCGGGCTCACCTATGTGATCCTCTGCGCGGAAATCGATCTGAGCGTCGCCAGCGTCGCCAATGCGACCGGCATCGTGGTCGCATACTTCACGCTCCAGGACTCCTACGCCAACATCGCCAACGTGCCGCTGCCGGGCTATGCCGCGATCCTGCTGGCGCTGCTCACCTGCTTCCTGCTGGGGGGCGTCAACGCCTTCGGCGTGACGCGGATCGGCATACCGTCCTTCATCATGACGCTGGCCATGCTCCAGATCGGCGCCGGCATCTGCGCGATGCTGGTGCGCGGCCAGATCGCCTATGCGGTGCCGCCCTTCATCGCGACGCTGGGCCAGAAGGCGCTCGGTCCCATTCCCTATGTCGTGATCGTCGCGGCGACATTCCTGCTGGTCGGCCATCTGGTGCTGCAATACACCCGGTTCGGCCGGTACGTCTACATGGTCGGCGGCAACCGGGAAGCGGCCGAGTACTCGGGCGTCAACGTCCGGCTGGTCATCGCGTCCGTCATGATCATCTCGGCCGTCTGTTCCGGAGTCGCCGGGATGGTCGGCGTCGCCTATTTCGGCAGTGCCCAGCAGAACGAATTCGACAGCTACCTGCTCGACGCCATATCCGCCGTGGTGGTGGGCGGCACCAGCCTGTTCGGCGGTCGCGGCGGCATTGGTAATACCATTGTCGGCCTGCTTGTATTGGGCGTGCTCAACAATGGCCTGGACCATATCAATATCGACAGTTTCCTGAAGATACTGATCCGTGGTCTGATCCTGCTTGCGGCGCTGGTCATCAACATCTATGCGCAACGCCTGCGCACCACCCAGACGAATTGATTTCAGGTATTGGACTGTCCTTTGGGACTACTGCTTCGGGTCACGCAATAGCTTCAGGGATCGTTAACCATTAACTGCGCAAAGTTCCATCACATGAGGGCCGATGGAATACGGCTGATGACGACACCGGAGAATCCTGTGACCGAAAGAACCACCTGGATCGAACTGACGGCGTTGAACTTCATGGCGGAAGCCGCCGGCCAGCGCGTCGGTTTCAGCTACGAAGCCGCCGGCTTCCAGAGCCGGTGGGCGGTCCTGCTGAACGGCGCCGTCGCCGGTTACCGGAGCGACCTCATGGAAGCGCGCCGCTTCGCGTGCAAACTCCTCCATGAGCACCGGACGGACCGTCTTGCGGCCTGATGCTCCGATACGACGATGACTATCCCGCAACGCCCCGCCAAGCGCGAAATCGGTGAGATCAAGATGTTCGATGTTGAGTTCCTCTCCCCGGCCGATCGGGAATTCGCGGCGCTGCCGGAAACCACCCGCAACGAAATCCTGGCCGCCGTGAAAGCGCTTGCGGCCGAGGGCAAGGCGGCAGTATCCAACCTGGGGTTCGCCGTCGCCCGTGCTGCCGGACAGGTCGCCGTGTGCCAGACCGACGGTCATCTCGAAGGCATCCAGGTCTTGCTTCTTGTCGATGAAAAACTTTGGGACGAGGGCGCCAAGGCGGCTTCCGACAGCGCCGACGTCATCGTCGAGCGGATCGTCTGGCCGGCCAATCCGGCAGCCGTGCGCGACGCCCATCTGAGCAGCGCCGAAATATACAGCCTGGAAGAAGCCATCACCCGCGAGCTGGTGGAGATGGGCATGCCGGAAGTCGCGGCGCTGGCGATCGGCTTCGGCAACTGGGTTGCGATCTGCGATCTGGACAGCCGGGGCACCGTGTCGGTGCTGACGCTGCTGCCGCTGCCGCAGTACAGCGCCCTGGTCGACGACGAGGACACCGACCTTTTCATGGGCTTACCGGTAACAGTGCTGGACGGCATACCGTCCACCCGTCACTGACCGGCCTGCGGAAATAGCATACCGGTCTTTCCGCCGGTTGATGTTACCCACTTTCAGAGCATGGGTGCGACGCTGACGCGTGGCCCGTCCTGTCCGCAACAGTGGGTTTCATCCAGATGAACAAGTTGGCGTCAGACGATCGCAAGCCGTCCCTGGCCGACGATCTTCTGATCGATGCCGAGGACGCGCCGCAGCCGGCCCCGGCCCGTGGTCGGCACGGGGTGCTGCTGGCGATCGGCCTGATGCTGGTGGCGCTGAACCTGCGCCCGGCCCTGTCGAGCCTTGGGCCGATCCTGCCGGAAGTGATCCGCGACACCGGCATCACCGCGGTCGGCGCCAGCATCCTGACGACAGCGCCGGTGCTGTGCCTGGGCCTGTTCGGCTTCATGGCTCCCCGGATCGCGGGGCGGCTCGGAACCGAACGGGCCATCCTGGCTTTCCTGATCGTGTTGGCGGCGGGGACCGCGCTGCGCGGCACCCTGTCGTTTCCGGGACTGCTGGCGGGATCGATCGTGGCCGGCGCCGCCATCGGCATCATCGGCGTCCTGCTGCCGGGCCTCGTCAAGCGGGACTTCCCGGATAAGGCCAGCCTGATGACCGGCGTCTACACCATGGCGCTATGCGCCGGCGCCGCCTTCGCCGCCGGATCGTCGGTCCCCTTGCAGCAGACGATGGGCGGAAGCTGGCCGGCGGCGCTGGCCGTCTGGGCGATCCCGGCTCTCGTGGCGGCGGCGGTCTGGCTGCCGACGGCGCCACCCCGGCGGGGGACGGCGGGCGGCGGTACCGGGGCTGCTTCGGCCGTGGCGCGCGTGGTCAAGGTCACCGGATTGTGGCGCGATCCGCTGGCTTGGCAGGTCACGCTCTACATGGGGCTGCAATCCGCCGTGGCCTATATGGTGTTCGGCTGGATCGCGCCGATGCTGCGCGACCGGGGGCTGGACCCCGTCATGGCGGGTCTGGTGGTATCCTGCTCGATCCTGATCCAGGTGCCGGCCGCTCTGGTGTCGCCGCTGCTGGCGACCCGGCGTCCAAGCCAAAGCGTTGCGGCTGTCCTGCTGATGGTTTCCACGCTGGCAGGCCTGCTCGGTCTGTTCCATGCGCCGCTCGGCAGCGTCTGGATCTGGGCGGTCCTGCTGGGGATCGGGCAGGGCGGCAACTTCGCCGTGGCGCTGACCATCATCGTGCTGCGGTCGCGCGATGCCCATGTCGCGGCCCATCTTTCCGGCATGGCGCAGAGCGTCGGCTATACGCTGGCGGCGATGGGGCCGCTGGGCGTCGGCGTGCTCCATGAATGGGCGGGCGGCTGGCAGGCCGTCAGCACGCTCTTCATCTGCATCTGCTGCGTCGCCGCCGTGTTCGGCATCGCGGCCGGCCGCGACCGCCATGTCGGCGCCGTCGTGGCGGATCGAGCGGCGGACAGCGCGACGGGTCAAGGTTCCTGAGAATGCCCTTCATCTTCATCCTGGGGCTGGCGGGGTTCGCCAGCGCGCTGTCGCTTCGCTCCGCCGATCCGCTGCTGCCGGTCCTGGCGCTCGACCTCGACGTCACCCTGCGCGAGGCGGCACTTCTGGCGTCCGCCTATACGCTGCCCTACGCGATCATGCAGCTGGTGCTGGGCCCCGTCGGCGACGCCATCGGCAAGACCCGGCTGATCCGGATATCGCTGACCGTCCTGACCGTCGCCCTGGCGCTGTCCGCTCTGGCGCCCGGCTACGGAACGGTGCTGGCGGCGCGGGCGCTCGCCGGCGCTTTCGCCGGCGGCATCATCCCGGCATCGATGGCGCTGATCGGCGACCGCGTCGCCTATGCCGAGCGCCAGTTCTCGATCAGCCGCTTCCTGGTGGCGGTGATCTCCGGCCAGCTTGCCGGGTCCGCGATCTCCGGCGCGCTGGCGGAGGTGGCTGGCTGGCGCGCGGTGTTCGGCGTATCGGCCGTGGTGGCGGGAGCGGCGCTGGTCATGGCGACGGTCTTCCTGAAGGGCGAGACCACGCGCGGCGAGCTGTCCCTGTCCGGGTCCATCGCACGGTACCGGACGGTGCTGGAAAACCCGCGGTCGCTGCTGGTCTTCGCGACGGTGCTGGGCGAAGGCGTCCTGATCTTCGGCGTCTTTCCCTTCGTGGCGCCCATGCTGGTCCCCCACGGGGCGAGCGGCGCGATGGAGGCCGGCATCGCCATCTCGTGCTTCGCGGTCGGCGGAATCTTCTACAGCATGGTGGTCCGGCGGCTGGTCGGCAGCCTGGGGCAGTGGGGCATGATGCGGATCGGCGGGCTGGTGGCGGGGCTGGCCTATGTCTCGGTGGCGCTGCCGCTGCACTGGACCGTGATCGCCGGGATCTTCGTGGTGGCGGGCTTCGGCTTCTACATGCTGCACAACACGATGCAGACCCAGGCGACCGAACTGGCGCCGTCGGCGCGCGGATCGGCGCTGGCGCTGTTCGCATCGTGCTTCTTCCTGGGGCAGGGACTGGGACCGATCCTCGCCGGCCCGATCTCCCACGGCCTGGGCTTCGGCACCCTGTTCATCCTGGCCGGCGTGCTGACGATGGCGCTGGGCGCCGGTGCTGCCTGGCTTATCCGGTCACGGTGAACTGGCAAGTAATGCTTCCGGATGTAGTATTCATTGACTTCGACCGCATTCCGAAAAAACAGTTGCGCCGAAATCAATACCGTTCACGCTCAAATATCAGAAGAGGCTCTGACCGGAGGACTCCGCATGGCGCTCGTGGGATGGATCGGCCGCCTGATCGCCGGGGTCGCACGGCGGAGCGGAGTTCCTCTTTCCGCAACGATACGCGGGCCGGGGCCGGCCGGGGGCATCCGGATGGACTTGGAAGGCGCCAAGCTCCGCTATCTCTCGGGCCGTCACGAAGCGGACTTCCAGAACCATATCGCCCGGCGGCTGCCGGCTGGCGGATGCTTCATCGATGTCGGGGCGGAGGTCGGGTTCTTTTCGCTCCTCGCGGCCAAGCTGGCCGGCCCGGCAGGCCGGGTCATCGCGATCGAGCCGGTCCCGGCCAACGCCGACCTGATCAAGGCCAACGCAACGCTCAACGGCTTCGACAACATCACCATCGTGACGGCGGCGGCCGGCGCCGCCAACCGGACGGGCGGCGCGGCCGCGGCGAACAGGCCGGTTCCCGTGCTGACGCTCGACGGGCTTGCCTCCCATCTCGGCTTGCCGCCACCCAATATGGTCAGGATCGACGTCGACGGGGCGGAGCTGGAGGTCCTGGCCGGCATGACCGCCACCCTGTGGCGGCACCGGCCCGACATCCTGTTCGAAGTGGCGGCGTCGAGCATCGGCGAAGCGGAAACCCGCTACGCCAAGGTCGGCGAAGCGCTGGTCCACTACGGCTACGACGTGAAACGGCTGGAGCAGGCTTACCCCCAGGCGGGGGCGGCCGTCCTCCACGGCATCGGGTTCGTCGACGAGTCCGAAGCGGATCCCTGAGGCCAGGTCACGTGAGATCCTGCAAGTACCGCTCGGCCTCCTCCCGGCTCTCGTAGATGTGCGGTGCTACCGACCGGCGCTGAAGGGCGTCGCCGAACTTCATGTGCATGAAAGCGCTGGTGGTGTAGCGGGTGACGCCGGAATAGAAGCGGTCGGCCAGTCCCTTGACCATGTCGGTATAGGCGTCCAGCAGTTCGGGCAGGATCCTGAAGTTGTCGTAGTTGACGATGGCCAGCACCTTGCGTCCGACCGGCTGGAGCCGCTGCTCGACCGCGCGGCGAACGTTGTCGACATCCTCGATCCGGCGGATCGACAAGCCTTCGAAGTTGATGAAGAACAGGTTTTCCGACGGCTCGTAGGTCAGGCGGGATTCAAGGGGCAGGCTGAGCCATTCCTCCCGGTAATACATCGGGCCGGGCTCGAAGATCCGGGGGTCCATCGGGGCCAGATCGCCGGAAATAGCGGGGCGGAACGCCATTTCGTTCAGGATGTCGCGCTCGATATCGACGCCGGGCGCCACTTCGGTCAGTTCCAGCCCCTCGGCGGTCAGGCGGAAGACGCAGCGATCGGTGATGTAGAGGACGGGCTGCTCGCGGCGCACCGCCAGCGGACCGCTGAAGGTGCGGTGCTCCACCCGGTCGACGAACTTGGACACGCCGCGCGCCGAGAAGGTGCCGAGGAACACGACCTTCTTGGCGTTCTGGCTGATGTTGATGAAACCGCCGGCACCCGCCAGCCGGGGACCGAACTTGCTGACGTTGACGCTGCCTTCCCGGTCGGCCTGCGCCATCCCGAGGAACGCCATGTCCAGCCCGCCGCCGTCGTAGAAGTCGAACTGGGCCGGCTGGTCGACCAGCGCCTGGATGTTGCTGGCGGCGCCGAAGTTCAGCCCGCCCGCCGGCATGCCGCCGATGGTGCCCGGCTCGGTCGTCAGCGTCAGGTATTGGAGCGTCTGTTCCTCGTTGGCGACGTTCGAGATTCCCTCCGGCATCCCGATCCCCAGGTTGACGACGCTGTTGGGGCGCAGTTCGAACGCGGCGCGGCGGGCGATGATCTTGCGCGGTCCCATCTCCATCGGCGGGATCGCACGCATCGGCACCCGGATCTCGCCGCTGAAGGCCGGGTTGTAGGGCGTGCCGAACGTCTGCCAATGGTGCTCCGGCTTCGCCACGACGACGCAGTCCACCAGGATGCCCGGTATCCGGACGAGGCGCGGGTTGAGGCTGCCGGTCTCGGCGATGCGTTCGACCTGGACGATGACGACGCCGCCGGAATTGCGGGCGGCGGTCGCTATCGCCAGCGCTTCCAGGACCAGCGCCTCCTTCTCCATCGTGATGTTGCCGTCGGGGTCGGCGCTGGTGCCGCGCAGGATCGCGACGTCGATCGGGAGCGCCTTGTAGAACAGGTATTCCTCGCCGCCCAGCGTCACGATCTCGACGATGTCCTCGGTCGTGCCGGCGTTGATCTTGCCGCCGCCGTGGCGCGGATCGACGAAGGTGTCGGTGCCGACGCGGGTGACGGTGCCCGGCTTGCCGGCGGCGATGTCGCGGAACAGGTGGCTGATGACGCCCTGGGGAAGGTTGTAGGCCTCGATCTCGTTGTCGATGGCAAGCTTCTGGAGCTTGGGACACAGCCCCCAGTGCCCGCCGATGACGCGGCGGACCAGTCCCTTGTGGCCCAGGTGGTTGAGCCCGCTTCCCTTGCCGTCGCCTTGGCCGGCGGCATACATCAGCGTCAGGTCGCGGGGACGGCCCTGGTCGAGGAAGTGCTTCTCGATCTGGACGGCGATGGCCTCGGCGAAGCCGATCCCGACGAAGCCTCCCGTCGCCACGGTGGCGCCGTCGCGGATCAGGCGGACGGCTTCCTCGGCGGTGACGATCTTGTCCTTGGGGATGATCGTTCCGCCGCTGAGCAGCGGATGGCCCTTCTGATCCGGCATTCCTTCTTCCCTCCCGCCATTTTTTGGTCGTGCGCGTTCAGGATAACAAACCGGATCATGCCCATGTGTTCCGCCGTGCCGGGTTCTCCACATGGATGCGGCTGCGGGCGTTCAGGCTACCGCCTGACTTTCGAAACGAAGGTTGGACTGGGAGCTGGACGGAGACGGGGTGCCGCAGCCGTGGGGAAGCCGGTTCAGCCGGATGCGGCGCCAGGTTCCGGGGCTGGTTCCGACCGTGCGGGAGAAGACGCGCGTGAAGTGGCTCTGGTCGGAGAAACCGCAATCCAGCGCCACCTCCGCCAGGGACACTTCCGGGTCGAGCAGAAGTTCCTTGGCCCGTTCCACCCGGTTTTCCAGCAGCCAGCGGTGCGGCGGCTTGCCGGTGCATTGCTTGAAGGAGCGGGCGAAGTGACTGACCGACAGGCGGCACTCGCCGGCGACCAGGGCCAAGGGGATCTGACGGGCCAGATGGGTGCTCATCAGTTCCTTCGCGCGGCGCTCCTGCCAAGGCGCCAAGCCGCCGCGCGCGGGCGGCGGATCGAGTTCGGCAGCGTCAAGTGCCAGTCCCGTATCGTCGGTGAGCAGTCTGCCGGCTAGTTCCACGATACTTCCTCCAGTTCGTTCCGGTATCGTGAATGATATATTAGTTGCCGGAGGCCTCACATTCGGCACTGGTTTGGCTCTGCGCTGTTTTAGTTTTACTGGGATATACTTAGGTTTTAGAGCCTTTCCTTGAGGTTCCGTGCCAGACTTGCGTGTGATTCCATCGGTGAGCGACATTGCGCGCCGTCGGAGTATCGGCCGTGCGCCGGAGGTGCGCGGCATGCGTCTTAAGGCGATGCGGATGCCGGACTGCCCTTTGATAGCCATTGTCGACGATGATGAGGCCGTTCGTATCGCAACCGGCAGTCTGCTCCGATCGTTCGGCTACCGGACGCGCGTCTTCGCGTCGGCGACCGAGTTCCTGGCCGCCGGCATGGACCGGCAGGCGGCATGCCTGATTACCGACGTGCGGATGCCGGGCATGGATGGGATGGAGTTGCAGCAAACCCTGATCGCCCGGAACTGCGCGATCCCGATCCTGTTCATGAGCGCCTATAGCAGCGATACCGTCCGCCAGCGCGTGCTGGCGGCCGGCGCCGTCTGTCTGCTGGAAAAGCCATTCGATAGCGAAGTTATAATCCGGCACCTCAGGGACGCGCTGAAGCCGGCAGCACCTCCCGGCTGAAAGCGTCAGGGATTCGGCGAGCCGTCATGGGGCGAGTCGTCATGGGGCGAGTCGTCATGGGGCAGCACCAGGGACGGACCGCCCGGCCCGGAGGAGGCCGAAGGGCTCGACGACGGCTCCGCGGTCAGGAAGACGCTTCTGACGTCGATGCTCGACCGGTTGCCGATATGGCCCCAGTTCTCCTTCAGCCAGCCGTCCGTGGCATTCTGGCCGAGCGACTTGAGGTGAAGCAGGAAGTCCAGTTCGGCGTTCATCTTGCTCGTGGCGCCCAGCGCGCTCAACCGTTCCTCGTCGCCGATCATGTGGATGTTCATATGCTTCAGGCGCTTGCTTTCCTCGCCGATCAGGCTGCCGTCGGCGACGAGGCGCTGGACGAAGGCGATGGCCCGCATTTCCGCCATCAGCGATGCGTTGAAGCTGATCTCGTTGACGCGGTTGACGATCTCGATGGCCGTTTTCGGCGTGCCTTTCCGCTCGAGCGGGTTGATCTGGACGACCGCGATGTCCCGGCTGCCGCAGTTGTAGATCAGCGGCCAGATCACGGGATTGCCCATATAGCCGCCGTCCCAGTAGGGCACGCCGCCGATCTCGACCGCCTGGAAGGTGAAGGGCAGGCAGGCGGAGGCGAGCAGCACGTCCAGCGTCACTTCATGGCGCCAGAATACCCGGGCGCGGCCGGTCTCCACATTGGTCGCGGCGATGAACAGCTTGATCCCGGAGCACCCCTGGATGTCGGGTTCGTCGATCAGTTCCGTCAGGACGGTCCGCAGGGGATTGAGGCCGAGCGGGTTGCTCTGGTACGGCGACAGCAGATGGGAAAACCACTCGACCGCCCCGACGACCGGGGACTTGTCCAGGTTCCAGCGGCCGAGCAGGCGGTCGACGAAGCTGCGGCGGATCGGGTTGAACTGCGACAGCTCCGCCGTCCGATGCCAGAACTGGTCGAGCACCGCCTTGGCGCCGGCCCTGCCACCCCGCGTCCAGCCCTGGGCGAGTGCTGCCGCGTTCATCGCCCCGGCGCTGGTCCCGCTGATCCCTTCGATGACAAGGTGCTGTTCGTCGAGCAGGCGGTCCAGCACGCCCCAGGTGAAGGCGCCGTGGCTGCCTCCCCCCTGAAGCGCCAGATTGATCGTCTTGACGCCATGGCCATTGGTCTTCATGCGGATCTCTCGTTCCTGAATGCCGGACAATCGTATTCCGCATCGCGATATTGGCAAGCCAATGGCGGCGGGAAGCCGTTATGTCCCGTTTTCAGGACTGGGCCAGCGATGCCATCGCGAGGTCCGACGGCGCACCGATCCCCAGCGCTTCGGCCTTGCGGACCAGATCGGCCAGCGATCTGGCGCCCATCTTCCGCATCAGGTTGCCGCGGTGGATCTTGACCGTGATCTCGCTCAATCCCAGCATCGCCGCGATCTGCTTGTTCATCAGCCCCGATGTGACATGCTCCAGCACTTCGCGCTCGCGCGGCGTCAGGGAAGACAGCATGGACTTGAGGCTGGACAGGGCCTCGCTGTCGCGGCGGCGTCTGGCGTCGCATTCGATCGCGGCGGCCACCGCGTCGAGCATGTCCTGCTCGCGGAAGGGCTTTGCCAGGAAATCCACCGCCCCGGCCTTCATCGCCCGCACCGACATCGGTATGTCGCCATGGCCGGTCATGAAGATGATCGGCAGGTGGATGCCGGACGCCGCGAGCTGCGTCTGGAAATCCAGCCCGCTCAGTCCCGGCAGCCTGACGTCGAGGACGAGGCACCCGGCGGCATCCGGACGCCGGCCATTGAGGAATTCCATCGCCGACCCGTAAAGCTCGGCGCGGAGGCCGACCGACCGGAACAGCGCGCTGAGCGCTTCCCGGACCGACCTGTCGTCATCGACGATGAAGACGACCGGACTGGCCGCTGCGACGCAGGTCCCGTTCTTTACAATGGCGTTCATCTGTCGAAACCGGTGCTGAACATCGCCATGACGGTTCTCCCGACGCGTTCCGGATGGGCGGCCATTATGCTGGTATGAGAAATTATTGGCACCTAAACCAACGTATGATTATACGGGGGCTTTTGGAAACGTTCGGTCGGGCAGGCGCGTTTTCCGCACCGTCCGGTTTCGCTTCGCATAGCCTAATATGACCTGCATAATCCCGGCAAAGATCGAACTGGAAAGATCCGGGAGGAAGGCGGTCATGACGTTTCAAGCTCTGATCTTCGACGTCGATGGAACCCTGGCCGAGACCGAGGAGGCCCATCGGCGCGCTTTCAACGAGACCTTCGGCGATTTCGGCCTGGATTGGCACTGGAGCCGGGCGGTTTATGCCGATCTGCTGAAGATTACCGGCGGGAAGGAGCGAATCAGGCACTTCATCAGCCATTACAGACCCGCCGACGCCGAACGGGTGCGCGACATCGTCGGCCAGCTCCATCAGGAAAAGACCGCGCGCTATGTCCGCAACATGGGCGGCGGCGGGGTCCGTCTGCGGCCCGGCGTGGAACGGCTGATCCGCGAGGCGGCGGCTGCCGGCATGCGGCTGGCCATCGCGACGACCACCAGCCTGCCCAACGTCAAGATCCTGCTGGACGAGGCGCTGGGCGCAGGTGCGACCGGGTTGTTCGAGGTCATCGCGGCGGGCGACATGGTCGCGGCCAAGAAGCCGGCTCCCGACGTCTACCTGCTGGCGCTGGAACGGCTGGGACTGCCGGCCGACGCCTGTCTGGCGATCGAGGATTCGTACAATGGCGTGATGGCGGCACGGCGAGCCGGCATCACGACGCTTGCCACCACCAGCGACTACACGCGGCTGGAAGACCTGCGCTACGCCTTCGGCGTGCTGTCCGATCTGGGAGAGCCGGACGCACCGTTCCTGCATTTCAGCGGCGTCGGCGCCGGGGAGAGCCACGTGACCGTGGACCTCCTCCAGCGCTGGTGTTATGGGCGGGCGATGCCCGCCAAAGCCGGGTAGAGCGCCTTGTAGGCCTGATACGGACCCGCATAGGCGGCGTGGCGCGTCTGATCGGGTTCGATGGTGCGGGAGATCTGGACCATCCGGCCGGCGGCGTTCGCGATGCTGTCGTAGTGGCCGGCGCCGACGGCGGCGAGGATGGCGCTGCCCAGCATGGGAGCGTTGGGAACGGCGGTCAGCTTGAGCGGCAGGCCGGAAACGTCGGCGTGGATCTGCATCCACAGATCCGACTTGGTCGAGCCGCCGCAGACGACGACATCCTCGGGGGTGAAGCCGGCGGCGCCCATGGTTTCCAGGATCAGTTCGGTGCCGAAGGCCACACCTTCCATCATGGCGCGGAAGATGTGCGCCGGGCCGTGGCGGAGCGTCAGGCCGGTGATGGCTCCGCGTGAGTTGGGGTCGGTATAGGGCGTGCGGTTGCCCTGGAAATGGTCCAGGACGACCAGTCCTTCGGAACCGGGAGGAAGGGCGGAGGCTTCCGCGTTGAGCTGGTCATAGGTCATGCCCGAATCGATCAGCTTCTTGAACCAGTTGATGATCGATCCGGTGGAGGTCTGGCCACCTTCGATCGCGTGGAGACCGGGGATCACGGCATCGGGGTAGGTTCCCCAGAAGCCGGCGCCGTGGACTTCCGTGTCGGTGAAGCCCAGGTGGTTATGGGACGAGCCGGTGATCATGGCGAGGCGGTTGGGCTGGACCACGCCCATGCCGATCATGCCGATGAAGGCGTCGGAGCCGCCCTGCGCCACGGGAATGCCGGCGGGAAGCCCCAGGTGATCGGCAGCCGCCGCCGTCAGGCCGCCGATCACGGTTCCGAGCGGCAGGACCTCGCGCGGCCAGCGGTCGAGCAGGGCCTTCAGGTTCAGTTTGTCGAGCAGGCCGGTGGCGTAGCCGGTGCGGCTGTCGTAGTGCCAGCGGGTCGAGGCGCTGGTGATGTTGGCGACCATGCGGCCGGTCAGGTGGAAGTTGATGTAGTCCTGGCAGTCGCAGATATAGTCGGCGCGC
>NZ_JCACHA010000676.1:0-12752 GCF_059503625.1 Skermanella sp. | reverse complement strand
ATCCGGCGGCCCTCCAGGAAGACCGAGCTGAGGCCGAAGACGTTGCCGTCCTGCTCCGTCACGATACCCTGGACTTCATCGACCAGATCGCGCACTTCGGCGGCGGCGGTGCCTTCGGCGAAGGGATCGGCAGCGCCGTAGAGGGCCGCGACCTCTTCGTCCGTGGTCGCGACGGGGCCGCTTTCCCCGTCATCGATGCTGTCGGCGATCAGCACGCCATTGGCATCGAACTCGACCACCAGACGGCCGACATAGCTGTACTCGCCATCGGTCGAGACGATCGCGACAGGGTTGCCGTCGGCACCCGTCGCGATCAAGGGATAGCCCCCCGCCGCCTCGTCGCCGGGACGCAAGGTGTCGGTCCCGTCGGCCAGGATGGTGTCGGAACCACCGGCGACGATGACGTCTACGCCGGTCAGCAGCGGCGCCAGACCCTGTTCGAGGGAGAGCTGCTGAAGATGGCTGACCAGCACGACCTTGCTGACGCCCTGTTCGGCAAGCCGGGCCGCCTCCGCATTGACGAAGGCCGCGAGGGAGGAAAGATCCTCGTCCGAGCCGCCGACGCCGACATCGCCGGGCGCCGAAATCTCTTCAAGGTCCGGCGTGGTGAGACCGATGACGCCGATCCGCTCGCCGTTCTCCTCGACGATGGCCGATCCGGAGATCTTCGCGGGATCGGCCGCGCCGCCCACCGCCGCGTCGAGGTCGGTCCGGAAGCTTTCGGAAGTCCGCAGCTCGGGCGTATAGAGTTCTTCAAGGCCGGAGCCCACGAAGTCGAGGTTCGACGAGAGATAGGGGAACTGGGAGCCGAGCCAGTCGATCCCGGACAGCGCTTCGGCGCCGGCCTCGGGAGCTTCGGCGCTGACTCCGATGATCGAAGCCACCGCATCGGTGCCCAGGTCGAACTCGTGGTTGCCGAAGGCCGAGGCGTCGAACCCCATCAGGTTCATCACGGAAACGTCGATCCGGCCCTGCCCCGGCGCCAGCGAGTCGAAGCTGTCGGCGCCGCCATCGGCCGGGAGGTCGTAGATGAAGTTGTAGGCATCGGCGAAGGCCGGTCCCAGCGCCGCATCGGCCGAGGCATTGAAGAACGGGCCGGAGATGTAGTTGTCGCCGGCTGACACGGTGATCGAGTTTTCGGCGCCGTCTTCGAGGACCTGTTCGATGGCCGCGAAGTTGGGTGCGCGTTCGATCGCGTCGATCCCGCCTTCCAGGTCCGACGCGTGGAGGATCTGAAGGCGGAAATTGCCGCCTGTGCTGGGCGTATCGGACATCCGGAAAGGCCTCCCTGGTGCTGATTATCGCCATGCCCATGACAGGTCGGCAGAGAGACAAGATCAATCTCTCCATGGCGGATCGACTTACCGGCGGATCGATTTAGCAGATTCACCAAATCTACCGGAAAATAGATTGAACTTCAGATTAATGCACCGGGCACTCTTCTGAATTGATCAAGAATATGTCAGTGATGTATTGCGCTATTATTACAATAGTGAGAAAACTACGGGGCTTTGCTTCCCGAGTTAACTCTACTGAGATTGCTTCCGGACTTGTCGGGAGGCCAAATCATCTCTTTTCACGAAATAGGAGGCGTTTGAACGGAGTCGTCCGGCAGGCAGCCTCGCAGCCGCAGGCCTGTTGCCGGCTCGACCGGGTTCATCCGCGATTTTCATCGGCAGGGCATCGGTCGCCTTTTCCTCGGGGCGCACTCCACAACCTCGGATTTGTTCCTATTCCTGTTCCGACCGTCCAGTACCGCGCCGCTTCGCAATCGTTGGTTCCTGGCCTCCCCGTCTCGAGTGACGCCGCTTCAAATCCTCATCATAGTCGAGCTCGGTCCTGTCGTATTCCGACAGAACCCGGACTCGTTCCCGGATAAGTTCCCGGACAGCGGATACATACTGGGCGATCGACTTCATCTTCCTTGCTTTCGGTGCGGCCAGGAGCGTCAGCGCCAGAAGGGCTTGGCTTCGGCAAAGCGATCCCAATGCTCCAGCAGACGGGGTTCCAGGATGCCGGCCGCCTGGGTGTGCCACCCCAGGACCACGCCGCACCCTACACGCCAATCGCCGGCGACCCGCGGATTGTCCTTCTTCAGGCGCTCCGTCAGGTCCCGAGCGGTAGCGACATCGTTGAGATGGCCCAGGTCATCCTGCAAACCCTCCAGCCGGTCAAGGTATTGCTTCAACCGCTTGCCGGCATACAGGCTCTGGAAGAACTCCACCGAGTAGCGGAGTTTCTTCAATGCCTTGCGAACCTCGTGACGCTGGTCCGGAGGCAGACTTGCGAAATCGTGGCCCAGCTTGCAGACCTTGCGATGCCGCTTGCTGAGCAGCTTGCCCGCAAGGTCGGATACGGGACGCATCAGGAGCGCCGCCTTTCCAGTCGTTTCCTGGCTGCGCCACGCACGCGTTTCCAGCCAGGCCTGTAGTTTGAGCAGCAGGATCGTGTAACGGGCGGAACCGACCGCTTCCTGTGCGGCCTTGTAGGAGCGGCGGCGGACCGTCTCGACAGCAACGCCCAGGGCCTGTAGTTCGGCCGCATCGGGCATGGCCGAGCGAACCGGAGCCAGCAGGGATGCGCTATAGGCATCCCAATCGCGCGCGTCACCCAGGCTGCCCGCCAGCCACTTCACCTCCGCGTTCAGCCAGGCGTACTGCTCGGCCGGTACGTAGCGGCGGAAAAGGACCATGGCGGAGCGCAACCGGCGCAGGGCCACACGCATTTGATGAGTGCCTTCCGGATCTATCCCGGCTGCCACGCACGCTTCGTTGGCGATCATATGCGTTATGCAATGCCTGATGATGCCGGCAAGTGCGTCGTCGCCGCTGGCGTCCGCATCAAGTCCAAGCCGGCCCGCCTTGACGGCGCAATCGGTATCACCGGCGACCAGTGCATAGCCGCGCTCGGCCTTGCTGCGGGTTTCGACTCGCGCAGGCTGCATATCCACCAGTTCCAGTGCCAGGTCGAACAGCGCCTGGGCCGGGCCTAGCTTCAGTTCCAGTTCAACTTCGGCAATCGGTACGACGGTCTCTCCCGCCCGGATCTCACCGCGATCGAGCGAGACCTCGATGGCTGCGGCGCCGTCGGTGGAATTTCCGTAATCGAGGTGACGGGTGGTCCGCTCGACGATGGTTTCGAACACCGGAGCGAGGTCCGTTTCAGCAATATCCTCGAAGTATTCGCGGATCACCTTGTCTGGAAGAAGGTTGAGGTCCGGCTTGTTGCTGCGGACCGGCGCTTCCCATTCGCTCCGCCGGTGCAGTCCGGCCGGTCCGGCATCGCCTGTCTTCAAGGTCTGGACGAATTGTTCGCCCTCGCGGCGCACCCGCAGACTTATCGCCTGTTCATGCAGTCGGAGATCGGGAGTGTCGAAATATGTAGCGTGCAGATGTCCGCTGCTTGCCGAGGGCGAGACCAGGATCGGATTGGCGGCCAAGGCGTCGAGGCTCTCCGAACCGACACGCAGCTTCAGTTCGACTTCGGTATTCATCATGTTCATCGCAGGATACTTCTTCAAAAGCCGGAACAATTGCGGGACCTCACTCAAACAGCAGCCGCCGGGCGCCGTCACCGTCCTATCCGAATTTTCACCCTCAAGCCGTAAATACGTGAATTCAACAGCGCGGGTTCTTGCGGTCCAGCCGGAACTCCAGCCAACTATTCTCTGTTCTATTGCAGAAGATGAAATCTCCGGGAATATCGAAACTATGGAAAAGACACCCGACAAGACCCTGAGCGGAGCGCTGAAAAGTGATCCCAAGCAGAACGCTAAGGACGCCGACAGGCTGTTCGGCAGCGAGGACGGTAAAGAAGCGGAAGAGGCCAACAAGGCGATGCGCGAGAAGCGGGAAACCGGCGGCAAAGATGGTCCGTTGACGGGCAGTCCGGCGGCTGAGCGTTTAGGCAGTCCGGATTGAGCCTTCCGGTTTGGGTATAGAAAAAGCCGCGTGACGTCGTCCCGCGGCTTTTTCTTCCACATTCCAGCGCAGGACCGTTACTGCGGATCAGAGGTTTGGAAGCAATGTTCATTACGGGACTCGCATCTTCGGGAAGAAAATTACAGTAACTGTCCTAACAGACGAGACGCGGGTTCCTCGATTTTCAAGGTAGGCTTTCACACAATATTCATATAACTATTGATGTTTATTGAATGTATTTTTCAGCATTCAATCATCGGTCGTCATTTTCTGCGACAGATCACCGTCAATGATAAGGTGTCGCTCGCGTCACTCTCCGTATTATGCAGTACCAGCGGCATCGTAGCTTCACCGGTCCGGAACGTTTGGTGTCGGGCCTCACCCTAGCGCCGTAACTTGCCCCCAACGTGCCCGTTTTCGTCAGATGCCTGGAACTCCATCGTATGCAGAGACGATGATCGTCAGCTCTTCACGGAGTTCCCAAGAGTGTCTCTTCGCCGGACAGCATTGCCGCGAAATGATCGGGTTGGCGCAACGGCATGGCGTCGAAGACGAGTTGGGCGAGGACGTTGCTTTGGATCGTCATCCCAGGGGTGAATGGCCGACAGGGAAACTCCAATCCACCGAGGCTCCCTGAGAGTGCGGGAATCCCTGGGCAATCGGTAGCGCCAGTCACAAAGTCTTCACAGGCCCGCACTTCCTGCTTGGTTTCCTCTGTTCCTGTCTTCTGGTCAACTGATGTCACGTTGGGCAGATACTTCAACCAAAAGTGGTTTCGTAATTAAATTGCAGACCGCTTCTAAATAAATTTCTAGCTTCATGCAATAAAACCGTATTAAGGACAAGTTAACCAAGAGCTATTTGCATTTTATGTGACAATCTGATGAAAAGTCTATATGTATACCGCGCAATCACGAGGTAGTATCCAAGATGAACAGGTCCGTTGAAATCGAACGCCGCTTTCTCGTTCACGATACTTGTTCTTTTTGGTCATCGGATCAGGTGCGTATAGTTCAGGGTTACATCCTCCGCCGATCCGGACGGAAATTCAGAGTTCGGATCATAGGCGATCAGGCTATGGTGACCTGCAAGCGTTGGGTAGCACCCGGAGTCCGACAGGAGCGGAACTGGCCGATTTCCTTGGAGCAGGCGCTTGACCTGATGCGGCATCGCTGCAATGGAGGATTTATCGAAAAGGTCCGGCATTCGGTCCTTTTCGCCGACTGTTTCTGGGATGTCGATGTCTTCGCCGGTTCGTATGAGGGTCTGATCATCGCGGAAGTGGAGCTTTCGCACCTGAACGAGACGGTTCTGCTGCCGCCGTGGGTGGAGGCGGAGATCACCGGAAATCCGCGCTTCGGCAATTCAGCCCTGGCGCAGTCGGCGGTTTTTCAGCGGCAAATAGAAAAAGTGGCATGAAAGGTAGAGATTTTGCCGGATGTCGAGCAAGCGCAACGCGCCGGAAAGACATCGGCTCATCCATGCATCGCTAACCTCGGGAAGCGGTAGAGTTCTTTAATTCTTGATGTCGCCGATGATGGATCTCAGGATTAGAGCGCTACGCTTCACAGGGCCGTACTTCTTCGAGGCGGACGATGGGGTGCTGCTTGGTCCGGCGAAGCCGAGATGCAGCAGCATCGTCGTCAGGCTGAGTCTCCTTATGTACAGCGGCGCCTGAAACGACGAAACCCAGCGCCGCTGGCGTTCGTCCCTTTCCGGCCATTCCTCCAGTTCCTCCTCGACCTCGAGCAGATAGACCGCGACGAGGCATTTGACCGACCGCTTATCCTTCAGGCGTTTCGTATAATGGTACGAGCCATAGGGTTGCTTCCCGATCCTTCCCCGTACTCCGGCTTCCTCGAAGGCTTCCTGCGCCGCCATGGCATGCGGCTTGACGCCTTTTTCCGCCCAGCCCTTCGGAATGATCCATTGCTGCTTTCCACGGGATGTAATCAGAAGCACTTGGACCCGGCCGCCAATTATCCTGTAGGGCAAGGCTGCAACCTGGGCCAGCGCTTCCTGACGTTTGCTCATAACGTTGACACAGCCGGGTGCAGACCGGAAGGCAAGACCGGTGACGGGCGACAGAAGCGGGTATCGGGTAGAAGGGATACCATGAAAAACCATGCCTTTCCGGCATTTCGTCTGGCTGGAAGCACCTGCCATGCCCCAGGCATAACGGACATGCCTGACCGTCTCAAGGAATAGTCGCCAAGGGCTTTTCCAGGGCTGTCATTCGCGAATTTCCTCTGGATGAAGGCCGCACTGTCAGCCAATTCGATCGATCCTCCGTCTCTGTTCATATGTAAAGTGGCGCCATCCTGCGCCAGTATCGTCCTTGATGCGCCCGGCCATCCCAGATTTGCAGTCGATGGCCGATGCTTTTGCGGTGGAGCAGGTCGCTGAGATGGCGGTTGTTGTCCAGGAAGGGATCTTCGGCCCCGATCGCCAGGACGATGTCCATCCGGCGCAGATGGCCGAGCCGCCAATCGCAGGAAAGGTTCGGCAGGAAGTGGGTCGGCGTATTGAAGTAAACAGAGTCGCAGTAGTGCCCGCTCAGTAGGTTATCGAAGCTGTCGACCTTCAGCGTCAAGTCGTACCTGCCGGAAAACGCGGTAATCTTGCGGAACAGGTGCGGGTGGCGGAGCGCTATGTTGACCGCGTGGAAAGCACCGAGGCTGCACCCGTGCGCGATCAGGCAGGGATGCGGGTTCCTGGCCGTCATCAGCGGCATGACCTCGTTCAGGACATAGTCCTCGAACTGCATGTGCCGCCTGATGCGGTCGCCGGGACGCCGCCAGAAACAGTAGAAGCTTTCGTGATCGACGCTGTCGACGCAGTAGAGTTGAATTTGGCCGGCATCGATCTTGTCCGCCAGACTTGCGACCAGCCCGAGGCTTTCATATTCCCAGAACCGGCCGTCCCGCGTCGGAAAGACCAGGACCTTCGCCCCGGCATGGCCGAAGATCAGCAACTCCATGTCCCGGCCCAGCCGATGGCTGTACCAGCGGTGATATTCACGATTCATAGCTCGGCGAAAAACTGTCCCAGTTCGCCCCGGAGGGCTCGTTCCTGATCGGCTTGAGCAGGATAGTCAAAATGGCCGGCGTCGAGTGTGAAGAGTTTCTTGCAGCCCGGTATGGCGTTATGAACGGCGAACTGTCCGGCCGGCGGAACCGCCGGATCGAACAAGGCCGCCGCGATGTGCATCGGAACGGTGATGAACCGCGCTGCGGTGGCCGCATCGTAGTATTTGAGCGTGTCGAGCGCCGTGCCGTGCCGCCGCTCATATGCCTGGACCGAAGACGAGCTGCCGGTGGCCGGCAGGGACAGCCGCAGGGGATGATTGCCGAAGGTCGGGACGTTCAGGTGGCCGCGCGCGATGCGGCGGTCCCAGGGGATGCCTAGCGCTCCGATCCCCCCGCCGAAGCTGATGCCGGCATAACCGATGCGGCCCATCAGCCAGGGGTAAAGGATCAGCAGGACCGAAACGGCCAGCCACAGGTCGTCGACGCAGCCGCCGATGATGTACCGGTCGCGCTTGTCCAGGTCATGAAGCACATGCCAGTTCGGGTCCTGCGAAATCGGCGGGCGGGCGCTCCGCGACAACCCGCGAAAGCAGGGAAACAACAGGGCCGTGCGCGACACAGGCAGATCGAGATCCGGATTGTCGCGCCCGCCGTATCCGTGACCGACCACCAGTCCTCGTTCGACCGGCTCGCCGCGCGGCAGGAGGAGCCATCCGCGAATGGGGAAATCACCGGTCGAACGGTATTCCAGATCGCAGATCCACCACTCCGGATGCCGTCTGTCGGAACGGGCGCCGCTGATCGCGGGCCGCGGATCGACCGTCAATGCTGCGGCATAGCGGCGGCGCCAGAAGGCCTCGAAGCCGGCGGGCGGTTCGGGAGAACCGACTTGCAGCAGTTCGGCGGCCGAGTATCCATGGGTCGGGTCGAAGGAGAACGGGTGGATGGACGGCGCCGGCATTCAGGCCTCGACGTTGGCGGGTTTGGACGATCGGCGGAAGTTCACCGGTATTCGCGGGGAGAGCAAGGAAATCAGGTCAGGAACGTCAGCTCGATCCGGTCGGCCAGGAAGCGGGTACGCGAAAGCTGTATCGGCTTCCCATCGGGCTCGACGTTGATCGAGACGGTCACGAGGACGACGGCATCGACGGCGCAGCCGAGATGCCCGGCATCGGCAGGCGCAACCTTTTCGGCGGTGACGCGGGTGTCGCGGCGGCGGTAGTCCGCCAGCCCTTCTTCCGCCAGTGCCCTCGTGATGGAACCAGTCCCGGCATAGGCTGCGACGATCCCCGGAAAGCGGTCCGCCGGGAACCAAGAGGTCGCGACCGAGATCGGTACGCCATCCGCGACGTGCAGGGTCTCCAGGCGATGGACCATTTGTCCTGGACGAAGGTCCAGCGCCTGGGCTGTCCGCAGGTCGGCGGGATGGCTTTCCGCCCGGATCAGGCGCCCGCTGGGTTCCAGCGACTGGCTGGTCACCGTCTCCGAAAAGCGCATCCGTGGGCCGACCGGATAAACGAGCCGGCGGGGACGGCGCACGATGAAGGTGCCCCTGCCCCGCTCCGCCCTCAGGATGCCTTCCTGCGTCAGCGCGGAGATGGCCCGGCGAACCGTATGGCGGTTGACGCCGAAACGGGCGGCCAGGACCGCTTCGGCCGGCAGGCGGTCGCTGCTCCCCTCGTCCCGCGTGATGAAGGCCCGCAGTTCCTCGGCGACATGCCGCCACAGGCTGATTCCACTAATTCCGATGGTTGGATCGGGCGTCACGGTCACTCCGGCGTATGCAGTCTTTATTTTTGAGTCATGTGACCGTCATCAGTGTGTCACCCACAGACGTCAGTATGCATCACACCGGAATAGTTGTCTAGATGAATAGACAACTTGTTCAAAG
This sequence comes from Skermanella sp., assembly GCF_059503625.1. Classification (NCBI taxonomy): domain Bacteria; kingdom Pseudomonadati; phylum Pseudomonadota; class Alphaproteobacteria; order Rhodospirillales; family Azospirillaceae; genus Skermanella; species Skermanella sp. Next base: position 3,912 of record NZ_JCACHA010000676.1, on the reverse strand, counting down.
CCAGCAGCTTTCGAGAGTGGTGCATGGGTCAGCGTGAGACATCAGAACGATCTAATTGGCTTGGTTCCGGGGGGCCGGTCTCCGCGGAAATCGTTGCCCGGCAGCGCGCCATCGCCGCGTTCGCGAGCGCTTCCGGTGCCTTGTTGGGCGACGCTCTGACGAAGCTCGGCGGCGCGATCCCGGAGGCGCTGCCCGTGCGCGGTCCGGAAGTCGGGCTGGTCATGCTGCGCGGGCGCATCGGCGGCGGCGGATCTCCCTTCAACCTTGGCGAGGCCACGGTCACCAGGGCCAGCGTGCGGCTGTCCAGCGGCGAAGTCGGGCACGCGATCGTCCTGGGCCGGGACATGGCCAAGGCCCGCCTTGCGGCACACCTGGACGCACTTTGGCAGCGGGACGACTGGCGTGGCCGGATCGAGGCAACCGTCGTCGGACCCGCCATCGCGGCGGAAGCCGCCGCCGACCGGGTGCTGGCGGAGGAAACGGCGGCTACCCGCGTGGACTTCTTTACCATGGTCCGAGGCGAGGACTGATGGCGGAACGATTTCCCGATGCCGCGTCATCCGGAGCGGCCGATACGGCTGTTCTGGGCGGGTTCCACGATCCGGTGTTCGGTTCCCAGGCGGTCTTTGCCGCAGTCATGAACGCTTTCGCCAACCCCGGCACGATCGCAGCGCTGGATCCCAGGATCGACGCTCCGGCGCCGCTGGCGCCGGCGGCGGCGGCCATCGTCGCGGCACTGGCCGACGGCGACACGCCGGTCTATCTGGACGAGCGCCTGCGCGAAGCGCCCGGTCTGGCCGGCTGGATCGCATTCCATACCGGCGCGCGTCTGACCGCCGACGCGGCGGCCTGCGCTTTCGCAATCCTCGGCGGCGGTCCCTGCCCGGCGCTGCCGGAGGGCTTCGCCATCGGTACCGCGGAACATCCCGACCGGTCCGCGACCCTGCTCGTCACGGTTTCGGCATTGGACGGCGGGACGCCGCTAGTGCTGTCCGGTCCCGGCATCGACGGTGAGCGGCGGATAGCGCCCCGAGGGCTGCCCGACGGTTTCACCACCGCCTGGGCGCGCAACAACGCGCTTTTCCCACGCGGCGTCGATGTGCTGCTGGTCTGCGGCGCCGCCGCGACCGCACTGCCCCGCACCACCCAAATCCGGAGCATCTGACATGTATGTGGCCGTCAAGGGCGGCGAGGCCGCCATCGGCAAGGCCCATCGGCTCCTGGCCGACCGCCGCCGGGGCGACAGGGACGTGCCGGCACTCGGTCTCGACCAGATCAAGGGCCAGCTGTCGCTGGCCGTGGACCGGGTGATGGCCGAAGGCTCGCTGTACGATCCCGATCTGGCAGCGATGGCCCTCAGGCAGGCGCGCGGCGACATGATCGAGGCGATCTTCCTGCTGCGCGCCTACCGCACCACCCTGCCCCGGTTCGCGGCGTCGCTGCCGGCCGATACCTCGGCGATGCAGGTCGAGCGGCGCGTCTCCGCGATATACAAGGACCTGCCCGGCGGCCAGCTTCTGGGACCGACCTTCGACTACACCCACCGGCTGATCGATCCGGCCATGGCCGGCGACGAACCGGTCGAACCGCCGGATCGCCGCACCGATTGCCCATCGAGCGAGCCATGTCCGAGGGTGAGCGACATCCTCGACGGCGAAGGGCTGATCGAGCGAGACGGCAACGGCCCTGACCGCGAAGCCGAACCTTCCGACCTGACCCGCGACGCCGTCGCCTTCCCGTTGGGCAGGGACCTGCGGCTCCAGGCCTTGGCGCGCGGCGACGAGGGGTTCCTGCTGGCCCTGGCTTACTCGACCCAGCGCGGCTACGGGCGCACCCATCCCTTCGTCGGCGAGGTCCGCATCGGGCTGGCCGATGTCGAGGTCGAGGTGCCGGAGCTGGGATTTCCCGTCCGGATCGGGCGGGTTCGCCTGACCGAATGCCAGATGGTCAATCAGTTCAAGGGTTCCAGGACGGAGCCTCCGCAATTCACGCGCGGCTACGGTCTCGTCCTCGGCCAATCGGAGCGCAAGGCAATGGCGATGGCGCTGGTGGACCGGTCGTTGCGCGCCGACGAGTTCGGCGAGGAACGCACGGCTCCGGCCCAGGACGAGGAATTCGTGATCGCCCACTGCGACAATATCCAGGCGACCGGCTTCGTCGAGCACCTGAAGCTGCCCCACTACGTCGATTTCCAGGCGGAGCTGGGGCTGGTGCGCCGGATGCGCGCCGAAACCGAAACCGAAGCCGGAGAAACCGGACGGGAGGCGGCGGAATGACCGAGCCCGTACTTCCCGCCTACAACTTCGCCTATCTGGACGAGCAGACCAAGCGGATGATCCGGCGCGCCATCCTGAAGGCCATCGCGATCCCCGGATATCAGGTCCCGTTCGCCTCCCGCGAGATGCCGATGCCCTATGGCTGGGGCACCGGCGGGGTCCAGGTCACGGCGGCGATCCTGGGGCCGGACGACATCCTGAAGGTGATCGACCAGGGCGCTGACGACACCACCAACGCCGTGTCGATCCGCGCGCTCTTCGCCCGGACAGCGGGGATCAGGACAACCACCCGCACGTCAGAGGCGACGATCATCCAGACCCGCCACCGGGTCCCGGAAACGCCGCTGCGGGCGGGCCAGACCATCGTCTTCCAGGTCCCGATCCCCGAGCCGCTGCGCTTCCTGGAACCGCGCGAGACCGAGACGCGGGTGATGCACGCCCTTGAGGAATACGGGCTGGTCCACGTCAAGCTCTACGAGGACATCGCGACCCACGGCCATATCTCGACCGCCTACGCCTATCCGGTAAAAGTCGAGGGGCGATACGTGATGGACCCGTCGCCGATCCCCAAGTTCGACAATCCCAAGCTCGACCGTTCGCCGGCGCTCCAGCTCTTCGGGGCCGGGCGGGAACAGCGCATCTATGCGCTGCCGCCCCACACCAGCGTCGTCAGCCTGGATTTCGAGGATCATCCGTTCCGGGTCGAGAGCTTCGATTCCCCCTGTGCCCTGTGCGGCGGCACCGGCGTCTACCTGGACGAGATCGTGATCGACGACCGGGGCGGGCGGATGTTCGTCTGCTCCGACACCGACCACTGCGAAGCCCGCCGGGCAGACGGACATGCCGGGACCGGACTGCCGGTGACTTCGGCCGGGGAGACGCCGTGATGGAAGGCCCTATCCTAGAAGTTCGGTACCTGACCAAGGACCATGGCGGCGGCCGGGGTTGCCGGGACGTCTCGTTCGACCTCTGGCCCGGCGAGGTGCTGGCGGTGGTCGGCGAGTCCGGGTCCGGCAAGACGACGCTGTTGAACTGCGTTTCGGCCAGGATTGAGCGTTCTTCCGGGTCGGTCCGCTACCGGCTGCGCGACGGTGCGCTGCGCGACCTCGCCGAGCTGACCGAGGCCGAGCGCCGCTTCCTGATGCGGACCGACTGGGGCTTCGTCCACCAGAATCCAGCGGACGGCCTGCGCATGCGCGTCTCGGCGGGGGCCAATGTCGGCGAGCGGCTGATGGCGGTCGGCCAGCGGCACTACGGCGCCATCCGCGATACCGCCGCCAACTGGCTGGCGCGGGTGGAGATCGAGGCCGGGCGGATCGACGACCGGCCCACCGGCTTCTCCGGCGGCATGCGTCAGCGCCTCCAGATCGCCCGCAACCTAGTGACCCACCCGCGCCTGATGTTCATGGACGAGCCGACCGGCGGCCTCGACGTCTCGGTCCAGGCGCGGGTGCTCGACCTGCTGCGCCGGCTGGTGTCCGACATGGGCCTCGCCGTCGTGATCGTCACCCATGACCTGGCGGTCGCCCGGCTGCTGTCGCAGCGCATGATCGTGATGAAGTACGGACGGGTGATCGAGCACGGCCTGACCGACCGGGTGCTCGACGATCCGCACCACGCCTACACCCAGCTTCTC
>NZ_JCACHA010000675.1:0-12770 GCF_059503625.1 Skermanella sp. | reverse complement strand
CGCCGACATAGAACGGCAGGACTTCGGCGAAGTCCTCGACGATCTCGACCTCCTCGACCTCGACCTCGTCGTCTGCGGGGGCCACGACTCCGCCGCCGCCGTGCCAGCCATTGACCTTTTCGCCGGAAACGGAGCGCTCCCCGCCTTCTTCGTCGCCCTCGTCGTCGTCGAGATCGTCGTCCTCGTCGCCGACATATTCGGCGTCCTCATCGTCATCGTCGATGAAGTCGTCGTCCAGATCCTCCTCATCGCCCTCGAACGCCAATTCGAGAGCATCGATGATTTCAAGGAACTGGGTGCTGCGCTGTTCCCAGGAGGGCGTGGCCTTCAATTCCGCGATCATCCGATCGAGCATTTCCCGGATGTCAGTATCTGCGTTTTCGTAGGCTGACTTGGCTGGTTTAGGGATCAGCATGGCGAACATTCCCTGGTCTTAAAGCGCGAGTTCGAGGGAGCGGTGCCGCCGCATCGGGCGACTGCACGGAATCGAGTCTTACCAGATGGCGACACGAAAAGGGCAAGGAAAGAGATACGAAAATGAGGCTATCGACCTAATGGAGCCTCACCCAGACGGGCAAGCGCTTCGGCATGGGCGGCGGCGTCTCCGGCAGCGACCACCCGCCCGTCGGACCCCCTGCCGAGCGGTGCTCCGCTCCAGTCCGTCATGACGCCGCCCGCCCCTTCGACCACCGGGACAAGGGCCGCGTAGTCATAGAGTTTCAGGCCGGCCTCGATCACCAGATCTACGAAGCCCGCCGCCAGCAGACCGTAGGCGTAGCAGTCGCCGCCATACATGGGCAGTTTGACGGCCGTCGCGACTCGGCGGAACGCCGCGTAGTCGTCGGGTCCGAACAGATCGGGTGAGGTCGTGTTGAGCGTCGCCCGGCCGAGCGACGGACAGGCCCGGACGCGGGCCGGCTTGCCGTTGAGGGTGGTCGGCTGCCCGGCGGCCCCGACCCAGCGGTCGCCGGTGATCGGCTGGTCGATCACGCCCAGGACGGGACGCCCACGGTACAGCAGGGCCACCAGCGTCCCGAAGGTCGGGCGGCCGGTGATGAAGGACTTGGTGCCGTCGATCGGGTCGATCACCCACAGCCAGTCGGCGTCACCATTGGTCGTGCCGTGTTCCTCCCCCACGATGCCGTCGCCGGGACGCTCGGCGGCCAGAATGGCGCGGATCGCAGCCTCGGCCTCCCGGTCGGCGATCGTGACCGGCGAGCTGTCGGGCTTGTCGTCCACCGCGAAGGGCGTGCGGTAATAGCGCCGGATCACCGAACCGGCGGCGTCGGCCAGACGGACGGCCAGATCGGTCACGCCGTCCGGCAAGACTATGGGGTCCGGCAAGGCCGCGGGCGGTTCGGTCGAAGGGCTTGACGCCGTCATTATCGCAAATCCAGGCCGGCAGGAGGGAAAGGCATCCTAGCGGGGCTCTTTCCATCCCGCCAGCCGGATTACGACAGCGGCGTCGTCCGGCAGTTACGGCAGCGGCTGCGGGCTGTCGGACTGGGTGTTCAGCCAAGCGATCAGGTTGGCCCGGTCCTGGTCCTTCTTAATGCCGGCGAAGTTCATCTTGGTGCCGGCGATGTAGGCCTTCGGGTTCAGCAGGAAATGGTTGAGCCCTTCGAAGTCCCAGTTGCCTGGGGTGTTCTTCATGGCGTCGCTGTAGGCGAAACCTTCCTGGTGACCGTGTGGACCGCCGATGACGCCCCACAGGTTCGGCCCGACCTTGGCGGCGCCGCCCTTCTCGAACGAGTGGCAGGATGTGCAGGCCTTGGACACCTTCTCGCCGGCTGCGGGATCGGCGCTGGCCAGCAACGGGGCCACCGGCGGAACTTCGGCGGGTTCACCGCCGGCAGGCGACGCCGCCGGCGCTATGGCACTGGTATCGACTTGATAAGCATTCTGTTCCAGATGCTTAGGCGAAACCAGTACTTCCGAGATAAAGCCGCTCATCATCGCAACGAGGCCGCCCAGCAGGATGGCCCCTGACAACTTGTTGAATTCCATGCTCGACATGCCGCGAGTCCCCAATTCCCTTGTAATTACCGCACGATAGCGGCCGAACCGCCGGCTGTCACGCACGACGGCTTATTGTTTCGTTAACCGCAACATAGGCCCCTGTGTCACAGGGGTCAGCCGCTTTAGCCGCTTGACCCTCAGGGCGAAATGTCGCACGCACACCTATAACCTAAATGTCGCAGATGGCCACCATGCCAACCAACCCGATAATCGTCATACCCGCGCGCCTCGCCTCGACCCGGCTGCCGGGCAAGCCGCTTGCCGATATCCACGGCGAACCGATGATCGTCCACGTCTGGCGCCGGGGGATCGAGGCGGGGATCGGTCCCGTCGTCGTCGCCTGCGCCGAACCGGAGATCGCCGACGCCATCGCCAAGGCCGGCGGTCAGGCTGTTCTGACCAAGCCCGGCCACCCCTCCGGCTCCGACCGCATCTATGAAGCGCTCCGGATCGTGGACCCAGATGGCAGGCACGATGCCGTGGTGAACGTCCAGGGCGACCTGCCGACCATAGCGCCGGAAACGATCCGCGCCGCCTATGAGCTGCTGGAGACCGAGGGGGTCGATATCGGCACGCTCGCGGTCGAGATCATCGACGCCAGCGAGCGCGGCAATCCCAACGTCGTCAAGGCGGTGGTCGAGCGGGCGCCGGGCGCCGCTACCGGCCGCGCGCTGTACTTCACCCGTGCTACGGCCCCGACCGGCGAAGCGCCGCTGCTGCACCACATCGGCCTCTACGCCTACCGGACGCCAGCGCTCACCCGCTTCGTCTCGCTGCCGCCGTCGCATCTGGAGCAGCAGGAGAGGCTGGAGCAGCTGCGGGCACTCGCCGCAGGCATGCGAATCGACGTGGCCGTCGTTGACGCGGTTCCGCTGGGTGTCGATACTCCCGCCGATCTGGCCCGCGCCCGAGTGCTGCTCGGCCGCTGAGCCAGTTTTCAATCCCTCACAATCGAGCAAATACCCCGGTCATGTCCAAATCCACTGCGATCGCCTTCCAGGGTTCCCTTGGCGCCTATTCCGACCTGTCCTGCCGGACCGTTTTCCCGGAGCGGCAGACCATGCCATGCGCGACCTTCGAGGACGTGTTCGCCGCCGTGCACGAGGGCACCGCCGAGTACGGCATGATCCCGGTGGAAAACTCGGTCGCCGGGCGGGTCGCCGACAACCACTACCTGCTGCCGCAGGGCGGCCTGCACATCATCGGCGAGCATTACCAGCGGGTGAACCACCAGCTGCTGGCGCCGCCGGGAGCATCTCTCGACACCATCAAGGTGGTGCGCAGCCACATCCAGGCGCTGTCCCAGTGCCGCAAGGTGACGCGGGCGCTAGGCTTGCGGGAAATCCCGCATGCAGATACGGCGGGTGCGGCCAAGGAGATCGCCGAACGCGGCGACATCACCGAAGCGGCCATCGCGTCGGAACTGGCCGGCGAGATCTACGGCCTGACGACCCTGAAGCAGGGGATCGAGGATGCCGAGCACAACACGACCCGGTTCCTGGTGATGGCTCGGGAACCGATCCAGCCGCCTCCCAATTCCGGTCCTGTCGTGACCACCTTTGTCTTCCGCGTCCGCAGCGTGCCTGCGGCGCTCTACAAGGCGATGGGCGGTTTCGCCACCAACGGCGTCAACCTGACCAAGCTGGAAAGCTACATGGTGGACGGCCGTTTCACGGCGGCGCAATTCTATGTCGACGTCGAGGGCCACCCGGAAGAGCGGCCCCTGCGGCTGGCGCTGGAGGAGCTGGAGTTCTTCGCCCGCGAGGTGAAGATCCTGGGCGTCTATCCGGCCAATCCGTTCCGGCTGGAGCAGCAGAACCAGATGATCGGCGACGATTGAGGGCGGTTCGTAAACCGTAGTTCCTTGTAGGTCGGCCTAAAGCGAAGCGGCAGCCGACAAGCAGGCGCGTCTATGTCGGCTGCCGCTTCGCTTTAGCGCGACCTACAAGAGCATGCGCTTCCTCACCCGTGAAGCCAATCTTCGATCAGCCGGCGCGAGATCGAGTCGGCTCTTGGCAGGCGGTAGGGACCGCCCTCCTCCCAGTTGAGGATCTGGGAGCGGGTAAACCACTGGGCGTCTTCCAGTTCGTCCTGCTCGGTGCGGATGTCGGTGGTCGTCGCCACGGCGTGGAAGCCCAGCATCAGCGACGACGGGAACGGCCAGGGCTGCGAGGAATGGTAGGTCACCTCCCCCACCCGGATGTTGGACTCCTCGAAGACCTCGCGCGCGACCGCCCCTTCCAGGCTCTCGCCCGGTTCGACGAAACCGGCCAGGGTCGAGTACATTCCCGGGGGAAAGCGCGGCTGGCGCCCCAGCAGACAGCGGTCGCCGTCATGCACCAGCATGATCACGGCGGGATCGGTGCGGGGGAAATGCGATGTCGCACAGTCCGGGTTGGTGCAGCGGCGGACATGGCCCGCTTCGGCACTGACGGTCGGATGGCCGCAGACGCCGCAGAAGCGGTGGCGGGAATGCCACCATGTCAGGCCGCGCGCATAGGCAAGTATGTTGCCCTCGTCGTGACCCAGCAGCGGCCCGAAGCTGCGCAGATCGGCGAAGCTGCCGCGTCCGGCAAAGCTCGGATGAGTGGCGGGGTCTTCCAGGTCGGACAGGTCGACCGCGAAATAAGCGGTCTCGCCGTTGAGGCCGAGCAGGAAATACTCCGCCTCCTCCGGCAGATCGGCCATGGTGAGAAGGCCAGCTTGCGGTGCTTCCAGGTCTCCAAGCATGAAGTTCTGGGCGCGCCATACCGGCACGATCCTGGTCTCGGCCGCCGCCCGCCGGGCGTCGATCCAGCTCTGGTCCTTGCGCAGCGCCGATACCCGATCGAGCATGCCGCCGGCATAGAAATTGGGTTTGTTTGGCATGTCGGTATAGGTGGCACAGGTCGGAGCTTCTGGAAAGTACGATCCGCCGGGAATTTGCGCATGGATGGCCGACACGCGTTTCCTCTTGCTCCCCGCTTCGCCGCGCGCCATATAGGCGTCGGGAGGTTGGCGGCGGACGAGTCCCTCGCCAACCCGGTCAGGTCCGGAAGGAAGCAGCCGCAACGAGTTTCGGCTCGGGTCGTTTGTCCAGCCTCCCACCTCAATCTTTCCCCGACAGTTTCAGTCCGACATGTCTTTCCGCTTCGACATGCGTTCATCGGGGACTAGACTGGCGGCAACGCCGTTGCCCGACGCCAGAGTTTCGTTTTGACCGATCAGACGCTTCCCCCCCTCGGCGCGCCGCCGCCGGAAACTTCCGCCGCGACCGGTGCCCCAAAGGCCTATCGGGTCCTCGCGCGGAAATACCGCCCCCGCGACTTCTCCGAACTGGTCGGCCAGGAAGCGCTGGTCCGCACCCTGACCAACGCCATCAAGTCCGGCCGTCTGGCGCACGCCTTCATGCTGACCGGCGTGCGCGGCGTCGGCAAGACGACGACCGCCCGGATCATCGCCCGCGCGCTCAACTGCACCGGACCCGACGGCACCGGCGGGCCGACCATCACGCCCTGCGGCGTCTGCGAGAACTGCAAGAGCATCACCGCCGACCGCCACGTCGACGTGATGGAGATGGACGCCGCCAGCCATACCGGCGTGGACGACATCCGCGAGATCATCGACGGCGTGCGCTACGGGCCGGTGGCGGCGCGCTACAAGGTCTACGTCATCGACGAAGTCCACATGCTGTCCAAGAACGCCTTCAACGCGCTGTTGAAGACGCTGGAGGAACCGCCGGAGCATGTGAAGTTCATCTTCGCCACGACCGAGATCCGCAAGGTTCCGGTCACCGTCCTGTCGCGCTGCCAGCGCTTTGACCTGCGGCGGATCGATACCCAGACGCTGGTGAAGCACTTCAACCGGGTGGCGGAGGCCGAGGGCGTCGCGGTCGATCCCGACGCCATGGCGCTGATCGCCAGAGCCGCCGATGGTTCCGCCCGCGACGGCCTGAGCCTGCTGGATCAGGCGATGGCGCTGGGGGGCGACCGGCTGGACGCGCTTCAGGTCCGCGACATGCTTGGGCTGGCCGACCGGGCGCGCGTGGTCGATCTGTTCGAAGCCGCGATGACGGGCAAGCCGCGCGACGCGCTGGACATCCTGTCCGACCTGCACCGCAGCGGCGCCGATCCGGTCGTGGTGCTTCAGGACCTGCTGGACTTCACGCATTTCCTGACCCGCTTCAAGGTCGTGCCGGAAACGGCGCTGGACCCCGGCACGCCGGAAACGGAACGGGTGCGCGGCGGCGAGCTGGCGGGCAAGCTGGGCATGCCGTCGCTGACCCGCGCTTGGCAGATCCTGCTGAAGGGATTAGGCGAGGTCCAGAGCGCCCCGGTGCCGTTCGACGCCGCCGAGATGGTGATCGTCCGGTTGGCCTATTCCGCCGACCTGCCGAACCCGGCCGACCTGATCCGCCAGCTTCAGGGCAGCGGCGCTCCCGCCGGCGGCGGGACGCCCGCAGGCCAGAACGGTAGCGGCGGCAACGGCGGCGGATCGCGCGCGATGGCAGGGCCGGCGTTGGCGGTCGCCCATTCCTCGGCTGCTCCCCGGATGGAGCCGGCGCCGCAACCAACCGCAATGGCGGAGCGGGCTTCGGCCGATGCGGACGCCGAGCCGCTGCCCGACCCCAGGACCTTCCGCGAGGTCGTGACGCTGTTCGGCGAGATGCGCGAGGGCTCGCTTTATGGTCAGCTCTACAGCGCCGTCCATTGCGTGCGGATCGAGCCCGGCCGGCTGGAGATCAGGCCGAAGGACAAGGCCCAGGCGGAACTGTCGGGCCGGGTCGGCAAGCTGCTGTCGGAATGGACCGGCCGGCGCTGGATGGTGACGGTGTCGGGCGCTCCCGGCGAGCCGACGCTGAGCGAGCAGGACCACAGCGCCAAGGCCAAGGCCCTGGAGGACGCGGCGCAGCATCCCGTCGTGCGCGCGGTGCTCGACATCTTCCCCGATGCCAAGCTAGAGGTGCGGGACGTGGCCGAACCGGAGCCGTTAGCCGATGGGACGCTTGCGGATGAGGCCAACGACACCGATTTCTACGAGGAACCCCCGTCCGAGCTGGACGATATAGGAGAATTCTAAGCCATGAAAAATCTCGGCCAAATGATGAAGCAGGCCCAGGAAATGCAGACGCGCATGCAGCAGATGCAGGATGCGCTGGCCGAGGTCGAAGTCACCGGCCAATCCGGAGCCGGGATGGTCAACGTCACGCTCAACGGCAAGGGCGAGATGAAGCGCCTGAAGCTCGACAAGTCGGTGGTCGATCCCGAGGACGTCGAAGTGATCGAAGACCTGATCATGGCCGCTTTCAACGACGCCAAGATGAAGGTCGAGCAGCACGTCGCCGACGAGACGCAGAAGCTGATGGGCGGCATGAAGCTGCCGCCGGGTCTCAAGCTGCCGTTCTGAGCATGCTGTCTTCCGGCCGCCGCACTTTGGGATACGGCGGCCGGACCGTTCTTTCCGGGCCGTTCTACGTGGAGCGATCTTGAGCAGTTCCGAAATCGACCGCCTGATCCAGCTTCTGTCAAAACTGCCGGGGCTCGGCCCCCGCTCGGCCCGGCGCGCGGCGCTTCACCTGATCAAGCGGCGTGAAAGCCTGCTGACGCCTTTGGCCGACGCGATGCACGAGGCGGCTTCCGCGATCAAGACCTGCTCGGTCTGCGGCAACCTGGATACGAAGGATCCTTGCGCCATCTGCGCCGACCCCCGGCGCGATCAGGCGCTGATCTGCGTGATCGAGGAAGTCGGCGACTTGTGGGCGCTGGAGCGCACGGGATCTTTCAAGGGCCTGTACCACGTGCTGGGCGGCACCCTGTCCGCCCTGGAAGGCATCGGTCCGGACGACCTGAACGTCACCGGCCTGATCAACCGGGCGCGCAGGCCGGAAGTGACGGAGGTGATCCTGGCTATGAACGCCACGGTCGAGGGCCAGACGACGGCCCATTACATCACGGACCGGCTGGCGGATTGCGACGTCACCGTGTCCAGGCTGGCCCACGGCGTGCCGGTCGGCGGCGAACTGGACTATCTGGACGACGGGACCCTGACTGCGGCGCTGCGGTCCCGCCGGCCTTTCTGATCCGGCCTTCTTTCGGAGCCGACCCTTCCGGCAGATCGTTCAGGCCGTGAGGGTGACCGTTTCGACCTTGCCGTCCAAACCCATCAGCAGCAACTCCACGCCCAGATCCGGGTGGCGCGCCGCGAGGAACGCAGCCACTTTGCGAAGCTGTTTGGTATGGAAATGGGTTTCCGTTTCCCTATCCTTGGCGGTTTCCGGACCGATGAAGACCTTGTAGGCGCCGCAGTCCCGGTGATCGATGATCATTACCTTGCGAATGTGGTGAAGCTGCTTCGCCACGTCCACATGGTTCCAGAAGGTGGCGCTCCATTCCGGCTTGGCGTCCACGAGCGCGCCCAGCGAGGCGCCGGCAAGGATCACGTGGTCATATTTATCGGTCAGACCGCGTCCGTCCATGTAGTGAGCGACTTCGTCCAGCAGACGGTAATCCATGCAGCTCAGCAGCAGCACTTCGGCTTCGCCGCCGGCACGGGCCGACGCCATGGGCAGACCGGCCGACAGCAAGGCGGCCCCCGTGCCGAGCGTGGCGAGCTTCAGGAAAGTGCGGCGCGGGTGAGCCGCGTGGCCTAAGCAGCCGCAACCAGACACTGTTTCGTTCTTATTCATGATGCCTCTTCCTGCATACCGGGACGGGCGCATTAATATCGGTTTGAATCTTAAAATTGGGTTTAATTCTAAATAATGTGCCTCGTTCTTCTCCTGTTCTAATTCGGCGCCCGATCCGCTACCATCCTTGCTCTTGGTGGAAGGATGATTGATGCCGTTCGCGCTTGACGTGCTGTCGCTGATTCTTGGCTTCGTCTTCGGGGCAGGTATCGTGCTGCTGCTGCGCAGCGGGGGCATCGGTCAGGCGGAAGCCGGACGGCTGGCGGCGGAGGCCGATTTCGCGCTTCGCCAGAACGACGATCTCAGGGCCGAGGCCATCCAGCGGGAGCGGGAACTGGCGGCGCTGCGAGCCGAGCTCGGCGACACCAAGACGGCGAAGGCCCAGCTTCAAACCCGGCTGGAGCAGGAACGCTTGCTGTCCGCCGAGAAGATCGCCTTGCTGGAGCGTGCGGAGGCGAAACTGGGCGACGCCTTCAAGGCGCTGTCGTCGGAGGCGTTGCGCAGCAACAACCAGAGTTTCCTCGACCTTGCCCGCACCACGCTGGAGCGGTTCCAGGAAAACGCGCGCGGCGACTTGCAACAGCGGCAATCGGCGATCTCCGACCTCGTGGACCCCGTCCGCCAGTCGCTCGACCGGATGGACGGCCAGATCCAGGCGCTGGAGAAGGAACGGGTCGGCGCGTACGAGGGGCTGAAGCAGCAGGTGCTCTCCCTGCTCGACAGCCAGCGGGAGTTGCGCAGCGAGACGTCCAATCTGGTCCGTGCCCTTCGGTCGCCGGTGGCGCGGGGCCGTTGGGGCGAGATCCAGTTGAAGCGCGTGGTCGAGATGGCCGGCATGGTCGATCACTGCGACTTCTTCGAGCAGCACAGCGTTTCCGACGACCAGGGCAACAAGCTGCGGCCCGACATGGTCGTCAAGTTGCCGGGCGGCAAGACGATCGTGGTCGACGCCAAGGCGCCGGTCGAAGCCTATCTGGACGGCATCGGATCGGCCGACGACGCGGCGCGGCGGACCTCGCTGGTCCGCCATGCCCGCCATGTCCGCGACCACATGAAGCAGTTGGGCGGCAAGGCCTATTGGGACCAGTTCAGCGCCTCGCCGGAGTTCGTCGTGCTGTTCCTGCCGGGCGAAAACTTCTTCAGCGCGGCCCTGGAGCAGGACCCCAGCCTGATCGAGGCCGGGATCGACGGCGGCGTGATCCTGGCGACGCCCACGACGCTGATAGCGCTGCTGCGCGCCGTCGCCTATGGCTGGCGGCAGGAGCATCTGGCCCGCAACGCGCGGGAAATCAGCGACTTGGGCGCCGAACTCTACAAGCGGCTCGGCGACCTGGGCGGCCACATGGACCGGCTGGGCGGCCAGCTTGGCAAGGCGGTGGACAGCTACAACAGCGCGGTCGGTACGCTGGAAACCCGCGTGCTGGTCAGCGCCCGCCGGTTCCGCGACCTTCACGTGGCGCCGAACAATGCTGAACTGCCGGAACTTCAACCTCTGGACCATGCGACGCGGGGACTTCAGGCGCAGGAGTGGCGGCTGCCCGCAACGACGCCTTGACGGGCGAAGCCAAAAGCCATATCTGAAAATTCGATCCTGAAAATCTAGAGATTCGTCACAGGGCTCCATGGCCATACGCCCCATTATCATTGCGCCCGACCCCGTCCTGAAAGCCAAGGCCAAGCCTGTGGAGAACATCGACGGCGGCATCGTCCGTCTGATGGACGACATGCTGGAAACCATGTACAAGGCGCCCGGCATCGGGCTGGCAGCACCCCAGATCGGCATCCTCCAGCGCGTCATCGTGGTCGATGTCGCCGACAAGGACGAGAAGCCGCAGCCCTTCGCGATGGCGAACCCCGAGATCCTTTGGCGGTCGGACGAGACATCCGTCCACAACGAGGGCTGCCTGTCGCTGCCCGACCACTACGCCGACGTGACCCGGCCCAAGCAGGTCCGGCTGCGCTACATCGACCGCGACGGCGAAGTCCGCGAACTGGATGCCGACAACCTGCTGGCGACCTGCGTCCAGCATGAGATCGACCATTTGAACGGTGTCCTGTTCATCGACCATATCTCCCTGCTGAAGCGCAACATGATCATGCGCAAGCTGCAAAAGGCGAAGAAGTCGCAGGAAACGGTCTGATTTTGGCGATACCTCCCGAGCCGGCCGGTTCCCAGTCGCAGCACGAGCGGATCTACGCCGCCGCCCGCTATTACGACATCGCCTTCGCCTACCGCGATTTTCCTGAGGAATGCGAATTCCTGACCCGCGCCGCGGCACGCCAGCTGGGCCGCGATCCGGCAAGCGTGCTGGAACTGGCGGCGGGACCCGCCAACCACGCGATCGAACTGGCGCGTCGCGGCCTTGCCGCCACGGCGCTGGACCGCGAGCCGGCGATGGTGCAGTACGGGAGCGAGAAGGCGGCGGCAGCCGGCGTGGCGCTGAGCTATGCCGAAGGCGACATGACCGCCTTCACGCTGGAACGGCCGGTCGATCTGGCGCTGCTGCTGCTGGGTTCGGCAGCCTGCCTGCTGACCAACGACGCCGTGATTTCATGCCTGCGCCGGGTGGCCGATGCGCTCAACCCCGGCGGCGTCCTGATCATCGAGCTGCCGCACCCGCGCGAGCTGTTCAACATCGACGACGCGACCGAGGATGGCTGGGAAGTCACCCAGGACGGAACGCGGGTGAAGGTGCGCTGGGGATCGGACGGCGATTCGATGAACCCGGTCAGTCAGGTGGCGCAGGTGACGACCACCTTGACCATCTGGGAAGGCAAGCGCAAACAGGTCATCCGCGACCGCGCCTTCCAGCGCCGCTTCACCGTGCAGGAAGTGGATGCGCTGGCCCGCGCCAGCGGCAGCCTGGAAGCCGTGGCGTGGTATGGCGGGCTGGACATGGACGTGGCGATCGACGATCCGGAACAGGCGTGGCGCATGGTCGCCGTTCTCCAGAAGCCCATCGGCTGATATTTACCGACCTGGTCGAGTTATTTGAGAGTGTCTGGCATGAGCCGTCTCCGCCTCGCCTTCATGGGCACGCCCGATTTCGCGGCATCCAGCCTGCGGGCGCTGATCGACGCCGGCCATGAGGTGGTCTGCGTCTACAGCCAGCCGCCCCGCCCCGCCGGGCGCGGGCATCAGGTGCAGCGCTCGCCAGTCCACGTGCTGGCGGAAGAGCGGGGAATCCCCGTCCGGACGCCGAAGTCGCTCCGCAACGCGGAGGCCCAGGCGGAGTTCGCGGCGCTCGATCTGGATTGCGCCGTCGTGGCCGCCTACGGGCTGATCCTGCCGCAGCCGATCCTGGATGCACCCCGCATGGGCTGCCTGAACATCCACGCCTCCCTGCTGCCGCGCTGGCGTGGTGCCGCACCGATCCAGCGCTCGATCCTCGCGGGCGACAAGGAGACCGGCGTCACGATCATGCAGATGGACGCCGGGCTCGATACCGGCGCCATGCTGCTGAAGGGCACCGTGCCGATCACGGCGGAGACGACGGCCGGAAGTCTTCACGACGCGCTGGCGGACATGGGCGCCGGGTTGATCGTACAGGCGCTCGACGGTCTGGCCGAAGGCCAGCTGACGGCGGAGCCCCAGCCTGCCGAAGGTGTAACCTATGCGGCCAAGCTGAGCCGCGACGACGGAAGGCTGGACTGGAGCCAGCCCGCCGATTTCATCGAGCGGCAGGTCCGCGCATTGAACCCGTGGCCGGGAGTCTGGTTCGACCTGGGGAGTGAGCGGATCAAGGTGCTGAAGGCGGAACTGGCGGAGGGTACTCCGGGCGCCGCCCCCGGCACCCTGCTCGACGCCGATCTCACCGTCGCCTGCGCGGAGGGCGCTGTCAGGCTGACCCGCGTGCAGCGGCCGGGCAAGGCGGCGGTCGAAGGTCCCGCTTTCCTGCGCGGCTTCAACGCGGCTGTCGGAAGCGTGCTGGCGGCGTCATGAACCGGTGGAAACTGACCGTCGAGTATGACGGCAGCGACTTCGTCGGCTGGCAGCGGCAGGACAACGGCCCTTCCGTCCAGCAAGCGCTGGAGGAGGCGGTCGAGCGTCTGGCCGGCGAAACCGTCCGCGTCCACGGCGCCGGCC
>NZ_JCACHA010000674.1:3384-12776 GCF_059503625.1 Skermanella sp. | reverse complement strand
CCTGCTGATGTCCAGCAACATGCTGGCGGCACGGTGGGTCGAGGGCAGCGTGCCGCCCGTGGCGCTGGCCTTCGGGCGCTGGTTCCTGACGCTGCTGTTCCTGCTGCCGTTCACCGCACGGGCGCTCTGGCGCTGCCGCGCCGTCATCGGCCGAGAGTGGCGTACCCTGGCGGCGCTCGGCGCCCTCGGCATGGGTGTCTGCGGCGCTCCGGTCTATCTTGCCGGACAGACCACGACGGCGACCAACATCGGATTGATCTATTCGACGACGCCGATCCTGATCGTCGTGTTCGCACGCCTGTTCTGGGGTGAGCGCGTATCGTTGCGTCAGGTCTCGGGCATCTCGCTGTCTCTGGTCGGCGTCGTCGCGATCGTCACGCGGGGCGATCCCGGCAGTCTCTTTCATCTTGCCTTCACGGCCGGAGATTTGTGGACGTTGCTGGCGACCGTCGGCTGGGCGCTCTATTCCGTGCTGCTGAAGTACCGGCCGTCGAAGCTCGATCTGACTGCCCGCTTCGCGGTCATCACGGCGATGGGATTGCTGATCATGCTGCCGTTCCTGGGACTGGAGATGGCGCTGGGCTATGTGGCGGACTTCGATCGGCGGACGGCGGCGACCTGGATGTTCCTGGCGCTCGTGCCGGGGCTTGGGGCCTACCTGCTATACGGAAAATTGGTCGCGATGGTCGGGCCGGGCAGGACCGGGCTTCTGATGTATCTGGTGCCGGTCTATATCGCCGGCTTGGCCTATGTGCTTCTGGGCGAAGCGCCGCAGATGTTCCACCTGATCGGCATCGTGATGATCCTGCCGGGGATCTGGCTGGCGACGGCGGCACCGGCGGCACCGGCGACGGCACCGGCGGCGGACAGGTGAGCCGGCGCGCCCGTTGCGGGCGCGGCCGGTGCAGGTGAATCCACCCGGTGTCAGGCGGCGAGGAGTTCGTCGGCGGGACCGAAGAACTCGTAATGGATGCGGTTTGCGGGAACGCCGGCGGCGCTCAAGCCTTTGACGAAGGTGCGCAGGAAGGGACGGGGGCCGCACAGATAGTAGTCCGCTTCAGCCAGCGGAGTGTGCTCGCGCAGCCAGTCCATGCTGATGAGGCCGGCGTGGTCGAAGTCGCGGCCCGCCTGGTCTTCTGCCCTCGGCTCGGCGTAGAAGGTCGTCGTGTTGGGGCTGGCCGCCGTCAGGGCGCGGGCATGGGTGGCGCCGTTCAGCGTACCGTGGATATGCCGGACGGGAATGCCGCGTCCGGTCCGGACGATGGCGTCGAGCATGCTGACCATCGGGGTCAGGCCCACGCCGCCGCTGATCAGGACGACGGGACGATCGGGGTTTTCCGGCAGGAAGAACTCGCCCGCCGGAGGCGCCGCCTTCAAGATGGCACCCGGTTCCACCCTGTCGTGCAGCCAGTTCGAGGCAATGCCGCCGGGTTCCCGTTTGACCGAAATGCGATAGCCGCGGTCGTCGGGCGCACTGGAAATGCTGTAGTTCCGCTTCAGCGGGTGATGGCCGGGAATTTCCAGCCAGAAGGTCAGGTACTGGCCGGGCCGGTGCCGCAGGACCGGGCCGCCGTCCTGCGGGCGCAGGACGAAGGAAGTGATGATATCGCTTTCCTTCTCCTTGCTCTCGACCACGAAATCGCGCCAGCCGGACCATCCGCCGGGAGCGGTCGCCGTGGTGTCGTAGATCTGCTTTTCGCGGCCGATCAGGATATTGGCAAGGAACCAGTAGGCTTCACCCCAGGCCGCCAGGATCTCGTCGGTCGCCGCGTCGCCCAGGATGTCCTTGATGGCTCCCAGCAGCGATTCCGCGACGGCGGGATAATGCTCGGGCAGGATCTGCAGGCCGACATGCTTCTGGGCGATCCGCTCGATCGCAGGCCCAAGGACGTCGAGCCGTTCGATGTTCTGCGCATAGGCCAGGACGGCGGATGCCAGGGCCTTGGGCTGAGAGCCGGTCTCGCCATGGTGGGACTGGTTGAAAAGGTCGCGAATTGCCTCGTCCGCAAACATGCGCTGGTACATGCGCCGGGTGATATCCAGGCCCTGGGCTTCCAGGGCAGGGACGGTCGCTTTGACCAGTGCGATGGTTCGTGCGCTCAAGTGGGCGGACATAGCGGTTCAGGTCCTTGTGAAGATGTATTGTTAATACATGTTAACAGGCGTTCATGAAGGTGTATTTGATCTACATCAAATGACCCGGCAGTTAAACCCCGGATGTCAGCGGTGTGGCGGAGGCTTGATGTCCCGCAGCAGCACGATGCTGATCCGGCGGTTGCGCGGAGATTGGGGATCGTCCGGGAACAGGTGGTCCCGGTCGGCGCGGCCGACGACCGTCTCGATCCGGTCTTCGGCGATACCGCCTGCGATCAGGGCACGGCGGCTGGCGTTGGCGCGGTCGGTCGAAAGCTCCCAATTGCCATAGACATCTCCGCGTGCGAAACGCGTGGCGTCGGTATGCCCGCTGATCGACAGCTTGTTCGGAAGCCGGCCGACGGCTTGGGCGACCAGACCGAGGATCTGGCGGGTCGGCGCATACATCTGCGAACTGCCGAGCGGGAACATCGAATAGTTCGCCTGATCGAGGATCTGGATGCGAAGACCTTCCGGTGTCTGTTCGATCATCAGGCTGTCGGCGAGCTGCGCCAGTTCAGGTATGCCCTGGATCGCTTGGCGAAGGGTCATCTCCGCTTGCTCGAACTGACGCTGCTCTCGTCGCGCCATCTCCTCGCGCAGCGCATTCTCCTCGATCTGCTGGGTGCTCATGCCGGCGCGGTCGTACTGTTCCTGCGACGTCTGGTTCGGCTCCTTGTCCGACTCGCCGGCCCGGCTTGGCGTCGGCTGAGCGAAGCTGACCGGGGCGCCGGGCGAGATCATGGCGCCGGGAACGGTTATCGTGAGGCCGCCCAGTACCCCGCCGCTGCCGCTGGTCGAGCGGGAGACGCTTGCCGGGCTGAAATAATCGGCGATGCCGGCACGCTGCTCGCGCGTCGTGACGTTGAGCAGCCAGAGCAGCAGGAAGAACGCCATCATGGCGGTCACGAAGTCGGCGTAGGCCACCTTCCAGGCGCCGCCGTGATGGGCTGCATGGGGGCGCTTCCTTCGCTTCTTGATGATGATGACCGGCTGCTGATTGCCGGGGAGGGGAGGCGGGGCCATGGAATGCGCCGGTCAGGTCGGCGGCAGGGCTGAGGTAGCCTCTTCGACCTCGTAGAAGGTCGGGCGGACGTCGGACAGCAGCGCCTTGCGGGCATACTCGACCGAAACGGCCGGAGCATAGCCGTGCAGGTGTGCCAGGAGGCCGGCCTTGAGGCACTGGAAGTACTTTGCCTCTGCGTCGTGCACGGCTTTCAGCGAACTGGCGATCGGAGCCAGGAAGCCGTACGAGATCCACACGCCCAGGAAGGTCCCGACCAGCGCGCCGCCGATCAGCTTGCCCAGCACTTCCGGCGGCTCCGTGATGGCGCCCATGGTCTTGATGACGCCAAGCACGGCCGCGACGATGCCGAGAGCGGGCATGCCGTCGGCCATGGTCTGGATGGCTCCCGAGATCTGGGCGTGTTCCTCGTGGTGGGTCTCCAGTTCCTCCTCCATCAGGTTTTCCAGTTCGTTCGGATTGTCCGAACCGAGCGACATCAGGCGCAGGTAGTCGCACAGGAAGACGACGGCATGAGGATCGCTGTAGAACTTGGGAAACTGCTGGAAGAGCGCGCTTTCCTCCGGCTTCTCGATGTGCTGCTCGAGTGCCAGGAGGCCGCGCGTCTTGGCGATCTTGAAGACCTGATACTGGAGGCTCAGCAGCTCCAGGTAACTGTCCTTGTTGTAGCGCGACCCTCTCAGCACCGTCAGCATGGCTTTGCCGGTACGTCCCAGCACGGTCTTCGGGTTGGATATGATGAAGGCGCCGATCGCGGCCCCGACGATGATGACGGCTTCGAAAGGCTGCCACAGAACGGCCAGATGCCCGCCCATGGCCACATATCCGCCCAGCACGCAGACTAAGACGGTAATGGAGCCGATGATGAACAACATGCCGTAAAGCGCCGCCGCCGTTATACCCGCGATTGGAAATTGCAGAGTGGGCGAGTTTCGTTAAGAAGCTTTTAAGTGCGACCGTGGCCCCCTATCCCACTTGCGCGGCGTGCTCCGCTACGATACCGAAGGCACGACCCGTTCTTCAGCCTGAACCGAGCGACTGAGCGACATGGAATTTGACCGGCGGGCATTCCGCAATGCCCTTGGATGTTTCGCTACCGGAGTGACCGTGGTCACCACGGTCACCGATGCGGGCGAACCGGTCGGGCTGACCGCCAATTCCTTCAGTTCGGTATCGCTGGAACCGCCGCTGGTGCTGTTCTGCCTGGACCGCTCGTCGCATAACCTGGATGCCTTCCGCGCTTCCGGTCGTTTCGCCGTGAACGTCCTGGGCGACGAGCAGCGCGACCTGTCCGTGCGGTTCTCCACGACGATCGGCGACCGCTGGGACGGCGTCGCGTGGGAGCGGTGGGAGACGGGCGCCCCGGTGCTGGACGGGTGTCTGGCGACGCTCGACTGCGAGACGGAAGCCGTCCATGACGGCGGCGACCACGTCATTCTCGTCGGCCGCGTCAAGCGGCTGGCGTCGACGGCCGACGGCAAGCCGCTGCTCTATTTCCGGGGCAACTACGCGACGGTCGAGGACTGAGGAACCGCCGATTTCGCCGCGACGATGGCGATGAGGCGCCCCCGGTAGGCCGCCGCCGCGGAACCGACGTCGCGCGCCAGCGCCTGCGGGTCCTTGTCGGGGCTCAGCGCCTGCATGATTTCCAACGCGCTTTCCCGCAGGCGGTCCGGGTCCGAAGGCGGCCTGCCCGAAAGTCCCTGCGAACGGGCGATCTCGACCCCGGCGGCAAGGTCGTGCGCCAGATCGGGGATCCTGGCACGGCTGCCGGATATCGGGCTCGGCAGCCGGCGGACGATATCTTCCAGCACCGGCCCGACCCGTGCGAGATGGTCGAGCGCCATCTTGTCGGCTTTTCCGTCGGCCCCATTTTCCCCTGCCACGGCGGGCAACGCGAATTCGATCAGGAAAGCAGCCTGGAAGGCGTGGCGCAGGAGTTTCTGTTCGTTGACGTCGCGGATCCCGGCTTCGATCAGTGCCTGGGGATTGACCTTGGCGAAACTGCTGGTCGCCTTCATCTTCAACGTGTTGGGAACTTCCAGCAGCGGGATCGGACTGCCTTCGCGTGGCGCCCTGCGGCGGTCGGGCCCGATGAAGTCGCTGGTCACCACGAAGTTGCGGGGCTGGTCGATCAGGCCATTGATCCGGTCCTGGATCTGCCGGAAGGCCACCGGCTTGACCAGCAGGGCGTCGGCGCCGCAGTTGGTGACCTTGGTCAGCAGGGCGCCGGTAGGGTGGAACGCGGTCACGATGATCCCGAGGAAGGGATTGGCCCCGACCGAGCTGTGCCGCACCGACTGGACGAGCTTGAAGGTTTCGCTGCCGGGACTGGTGGCGTCGGCGATCAGCAGGTCGGGGTTGCCTCCCTGAAAGGCCTTCCAGACATCCTCCATATGCCCGAAGACCTGGAGGTTCTGAATCCGGAGACGGCTCAGGGCCTCCCGCAGGAGATGCCTGACGTTCGTTTCCGGTTCGAACAGAACGCAGTCGATCTGGCTCAGATCGTTGTCGGGCATGGTGGACGGTGTTCGATCTCAGCGGTTCCGGCGCGGCAGGGTGCCGCGTCCGGTCCGCCATTATCGGCCGAATATCCTAATGCTTTGTATCTATCAGCACGAACAGCAGAGCCGAGCGCCCGGCCACATCGAAGCTGGTACCGGCGGGATGCCCCGTGGTATCGGCCCGGCCGACATCGTCGACGGTATTCAGCAGGCATCGCCAAGCGGTACCGCCCGGTACCGTGGGCAGCTTGAAGGGCACCGTGTCGTGGAACGCATTGAAGACGATCAGCAGCCTGTCGTCGGTTGCCGGATTGCCATCGACCGTCATGTATTTTCCGGCCCCGCCGTTGAGCAGGAGGCCGATGCAGCGGGCCAGCCGGTCGCCCCACTGCTCGCTGGTCTTCTCGGTCCCCTGGGGCGTGTACCACGTGATGTCCTTGACGCCGTCGGCCGAAGTCTTGGTACCGTGGAGGAACGCCGGCCGGCGCAGCGCCGGGTGACGGCGGCGAAGGTCGAGCAGCAGGCGGGTGAACTCCTCCAGGTCGCGGCCCTCTTCTCCGGCGCCGGTCCAGTCGATCCAGGAAACCTCGTTGTCCTGACAATAGGCATTGTTGTTGCCGCCCTGGGAACGGCCGATCTCGTCGCCGGCCAGCAGCATGGGCGTACCCTGTGACAGCAGCAGTGTCGTCAGGAAGTTGCGGCGCTGGCGGGCGCGCAGGGTCAGGATATCGGGATCGTCCGTCGGTCCCTCGACGCCGTGGTTCCAGCTGTGATTGCCGGAATGACCGTCGCGATTTCCCTCTCCATTGGCCTCGTTGTGCTTGTGATTGTACGAGACGAGATCGTTCAGCGTGAAGCCGTCATGGGCGGTGACGAAGTTGATGCTGGCCCAGGGGCGGCGTCCGTGCCGCTCGAAGAGGTCGCTGGATCCCGTCAGGCGGCCGGCAAGCTCCGGCAGCATCCCTTCGTCGCCGCGCCAATAGCGCCGGACGGTGTCGCGGTAGCGGTCGTTCCACTCGGCCCAGCCGGGCGGAAAGCCGCCGACCTGATAGCCGCCGGGGCCGACATCCCAAGGCTCCGCGATCAGCTTGACGCCGGAAAGCACGGGGTCCTGTCCGATCGCGTCCAGGAAGCCCGAGCGCGGATCGTAGCCGTTCGGCTCGCGCGCCAGCGTGGTGGCGAGGTCGAAGCGGAAGCCGTCCACATGCATCTCCGTAACCCAGTAGCGCAGGCTGTCCATCACCATCTGGAGCACGCGCGGATGCGTGATCGCCAGGGTGTTGCCCGTCCCGGTATCGTCGATGTAGTAGCGCTTGTCGCCCGGCGCCAGCCGGTAGTAGCTGGCGTTGTCGATGCCCCGAAAGCTGAGCGTCGGCCCCATCTGGTTGCCTTCGCCCGTGTGGTTGTAGACGACGTCCAGGATGACCTCGATCCCCGCCTCGTGCAGGCGGGCCACCATCGTCTTGAACTCCGACAGGACGCCGGTGGTCATGAACCGGGGTTCGGGCGCGAAGAACCCCAGGGTGTTGTAGCCCCAGTAATTGCGCAGCGTCCGTTCGACCAGATGGCGGTCGTCGCAGAAGGCATGGACGGGCAGAAGTTCCAGCGAGGTGATCCCCAGCCGGCGCAGCTTGTCGATCACCGACTGGGTGCTGAGGCCGGCGAAGGTGCCGCGAAGCTGCGGCCCGACATCCGGGTTGCGCATGGTGAAGCCGCGGACATGGGCCTCGTAGATGACGGTATCGCTCCAGGGTACGCGCGGCGCGCGGTCGTCGCCCCAAGTGAAGGCGCGGTCCACCACCCGGCATTTGGGCATGCCGCGCGCATTGTCGCGGCGGTCGAAGGAAAGGTCCTCGCGAGTCGAACCGACGCGGTAGCCGAAATGGGCGTCCGACCAGCGGAGCGCCCCGAACAGGGCCTTTGCGTAGGGATCGATCAGCAGTTTGTTGGGATTGAAGCGGTGGCCGGCGGACGGTTCGTACGGGCCATGGACGCGGTAGCCGTAGAGCGTGCCGGGACGCGCTTCCGGCAGATAGCCGTGCCAGATCTCGTCGGTGTATTCCGGCAGCGTCACGCGGTCGATCTCACGCGTGCCGGTCTTGTCGAACAGGCACAGCTCGACCTTGGTGGCATTGGCCGAGAACAGGGCGAAATTGACGCCGAAGCCGTCCCAGGTCGCGCCGAGGGGATAGGGCCGGCCCGGCCAGACCACGGTACGCGGCGAGCCCGTCGTCTTCATGGAAGGTCACCAGGGATGGTCGGAAAGCGGAGGGAGCGGGGCGTATCGGCTGTCACGGGTCCTGCTGCGCTGGTTTGTGCGTCCGGACGGCGCTGTCGGGGAACCGAAAGGTGTGGGAAATCGCCCGGCGGCGCAAGGGGTTCCGTTCGGGTCGCCTTTACGACTATCCGGCTAGATTGGCCAGCCAGATCCCCTGACCGGATTGGCGGCTCGGGTCCGGCGGCTGGACGAGGACCTTGCGGTGCCCGGTTACGGCATCGGCGGACGCACTCTCGGCGCCGCGGCGCCGGCGGCGCGTTCATAGGCGTCGATCGCCTGCCGCCACGGTTCGATGTGCAGGCCCGACTTGAGGACTTCCTGAGCCAGGACCTGCGTGACGAAGGGGGCGGTGCCCGGTGCGGACCAGCCGCGCCGGGCAGCATCGGCTTCAGGTGCGGCGGCGGCTTCCCGCGGGAGGAATTCGGTATCGGCATTGCGGACCGGCGCCTCGGCCCGCTCGCTTCTGGTCTCGGCGGCAGCCTTGTCGGAGTCGTCGTCCGAAAGCTTGCGGACCTTCCTGGCTGCTTCCCGTTCGGCCTTGCTCGCCCGCGCCGGCGCGCGAACGGCAGAAACCGGCACCAGACTTCGCGAGTCGGGCAGCGGCATGACCGGCAAACGTGATACTGGGCCTACGGCCATCCTTCAGCCGAATCCGTTGAAGATGAACACTCAGGGAATAGAACAATACCGTCCGCGAAAATGACTTAAGGAATTCCGAATCACGGCGGCGACGGCGGATTATCCGAACGGGAACGCTTCCCGCGTGGGTACCGGCAAGGCCGTTCAGCCGTCGCGGCCGGACGGAGCCGGGGCCGGACGGCTCCTGGCTGTCGCGGGATTCCCCAGCCTGCCTAGTCGGACTTCGGCTTGGTGATCGTCACGAGCTGCTTCTGAAGTTCTTCCAGCTGCTTCTGGAGATCGCTCAGGGTCTTCTCGTTTTCCGCCCGGGTCTGCTGCATGAACGCTTCGGTCTGGTCGCCCGGGCCCTTGCCGCCCTGTTCGCCCTGCGGTCCGAACGGCGTGAACATCCGCATCGCCCGCTCGAACATCGCGAGGTTCTGCTTGCCCATCTCCTCGAAGGTCGTGCCGAACGGGAAGATCCCGCCGATCGTGTTCGAGAAGTAATCGCGCATCTGCTCCTGGTTGCGGGCGAAAGACTGCATGGTGTGCTCAAGGTAACGGGGCACGACCCACTGCATGTTGTCGCCGTAGAAGCTGATGAGCTGACGCAGGAAGCTGATCGGCAGAAGGTTCTGGCCCTTGCTTTCCTCTTCCACGATGATCTGCGTCAGGACGGACCGGGTGATGTCCTCACCCGTCTTGGCGTCATAGACGACGAAGTCCATCCCGTCCTTGACCATCTGGCAGAGGTGGTCAAGCGTGACGTAGCTGCTCGTCGCTGTGTTGTACAGCCTACGGTTGGCGTACTTCTTGATCGTGATCGGGGCAACTT
>NZ_JCACHA010000674.1:0-3374 GCF_059503625.1 Skermanella sp. | reverse complement strand
AACTTTGACGTCGTCTTTTTCGGCCATTTTGTATGCTTTCACGCGGTGGCATTGCGCTTAAATCCCTCAAGACATTAGAAGTACGCGAACGGAGCGCCTTTAGGCAAGCGTTCTGCCGACCTATCCCCCGCAATTGGGATGCACCGCATCATGGGACGCATAGGCTCCGCTCTGTTCAAACGCGGTAATTCTTCATTATATTGACTGCCATGGGCAACTCACCGGATTTCGATCCACCAACCTTGGAAAGTCTGGCGCGCCGCTATCTCGATCTCTGGCAGGACCAGTGGTCGGCGCTTGCGGTCGATCCGGATGTGGCGGAAAACTTCGCCCGCCTGTTCCAGATCATGGGACAGGGTGCGGCCGCCGTGGCTCCCTTCACCGCGTTCGGCATGAACGCCGGTTCCGCTCAACGTCAGCAGTTTCATGACCCATTCGCCGCCCCCTCCATGGCCAGCCGCCCCGACGCGGACCCTACGTCAGGGTCCGCGTCCGCTCGCGCTCCACATGGCGGCGACGCTGACAACGCTGCTGACCTCGCCCGCAGGATTGCCCTTCTTGAGGAGCGGCTCGCCGCTTTGGAAGACGGCACTGCGCGGCCGGGTGGAGGAGCTCCGCGCGGAGGTCGCCGGAGTCGATCCTGAAGATTTCGCCCGCGCCGTCGACCGCGAGATGCGGTGGCGGTTCGACGCCGTCCTGACCGGGCTGGAACGCTATCGAAGCCACCCCTACCGCCGCAGCCTGGCCGATCCGCCTACCGTCTGGAGCGAGGGACCGGCACGCCTGCTGGACTATGGCGCCGGCCGCGGCGGGAAGGGTGGCGACGGCGGACGTCCCGTGCTGTTCGTGCCGTCGCTGATCAACCGGCACTACATACTCGACCTGTCCGAAAACTGTTCGCTGATGCGGTGGATGGCGGGGCGCGGCATCCGGCCGCTGCTGCTGGACTGGGGCAGCACGGGCCCGCTGGAACGCAGGTTCACCCTGACCGACTTCGTCGCCGGGCGGCTGGAGCGGGCGCTCAACGCCGTGCTGGAGTTCGGGGAACGGCCGGCCCTGGTCGGGTACTGCATGGGCGGGCTGCTGACGACGGCGCTGGCGCAGCGCCGGCCGCGCGACATCGCCGGGCTGGCGCTGCTGGCGACGCCCTGGGACTTCCATGCCGACAATGCGGCGGCGGCGAAACGTACGGCGGCGGCGCTGGCGCCGTTCGAGCCGGCGCTGGACAGCTGGGGCGAGCTGCCGATCGACGCGATCCAGGCGCTCTTCGCCATGCAGGACCCGTTGCAGATGGCGAACAAGTTCACGAAGTTCGCCCGGATGGACCCGGACGGCGAGCCGGCTCGCCGGTTCGTCGCCCTGGAGGACTGGGTCAACGACGGCGTCACCCTGCCGGCGGCGGTGGCGCGCGATTGCCTGACCGGCTGGTACGGCCGCAACGACACCGCGAACGGGCGCTGGCTGATCGCGGGCGAGGCCGTTGACCCCCGGCGCCTCCGGCCTCCCACATTGGTCATGATCCCGGAGAAGGACCGCATCGTGCCGCCCCGGTCGGCACGGGCTCTGGCCGAGGCGGTTCCGGGCGCATGCATCTGCAATCCGCACCTGGGGCACGTGGGCATGATCGTCAGCGCCGGCGCCGCCGCTCTGGTGTGGGAACCGCTGGCCGACTGGCTCTGCAACCTGGAATAAACGCAGCGTTGCAGGTGGATGAAGATTTCCCCTTTTCGGACGCGCGACGTAGTGGCGCGGGTATAGCCCGATAGCGGGTAAACCGCCGCCCTGCCTTGCGCCGATAAATTGCCGGGGTTAGTTTAAACCGTGCTAAAGGCAGACCATAATAAGAACCGCCATCAGCTAAGGAGCGTTCCCCATGACCGAAGTCGTAATTGCCAGCGCCGCGCGCACGCCCATCGGTGCGTTTAACGGCTCGCTGAGCTCGGTACCCGCCCACTACCTGGGCGAAATCGCGATCCGGGAAGCGCTGAAGCGCGCAGGCGTCGATCCGAGCGAAGTCTCCGAGGTCGTGCTGGGTCAGGTGCTGAGCGCCGGGACCGGGCAGAATCCCGCCCGTCAGGCCGCCGTCAACGCCGGCATCCCGGTCGAAAAGACCGCCTACGGCATCAATCAGCTCTGCGGTTCCGGCCTGCGCACCGTCGCCCTTGGCTTCCAGGCGATCAAGCTCGGCGATGCCGACATCGTCGTAGCCGGCGGCCAGGAAAGCATGAGCCAGGCGCCCCACGTCATGCATCTGCGCAACGGCGTCAAGATGGGCGATACGCAGCTGGTCGACACCATGCTCCGCGACGGCCTGCTGGACGCCTTCCACGGCTATCACATGGGCACGACCGCCGAGAACGTGGCCGAGAAGTGGCAGATCACGCGTGAGCAGCAGGACCAGTTCGCGGCCGCTTCCCAGAACAAGGCTGAAGCGGCCATGAAGGAAGGCAAGTTCAAGGACGAGATCGTCCCGGTCACCATCAAGGGCCGCAAGGGCGACGTGGTCGTCGATACCGACGAGTTCCCGAAGGCGGGCGTCACGGCCGAAAACCTGGGCAAGCTGCGCGCGGCCTTCTCCAAGACCGGCACCGTGACGGCGGGCAACGCTTCCGGCATCAACGACGGCGCCGCCGCCCTGCTGCTGATGGGGGCCGATGCCGCCGCCAAGCGCGGCATCAAGCCGCTGGCCCGCATCGTGTCGTGGGCGACCGCCGGCGTCGATCCCGCGATCATGGGTTCCGGCCCGATCCCCGCGAGCCGTCTGGCGCTTCAGAAGGCCGGCTGGTCGGTGGACGACCTGGACCTGATCGAGGCGAACGAGGCTTTCGCCGCGCAGGCCTGCGCCGTCAACAAGGACCTCGGCTGGGACCCGTCGAAGGTCAACGTCAACGGCGGCGCCATCGCGCTGGGCCATCCGATCGGCGCTTCGGGCGCCCGCGTCCTGATCACCCTGCTGCATGAAATGCAGAAGCGGGATGCCAAGAAGGGCCTCGCCACCCTGTGCATCGGCGGCGGCATGGGCATCGCCCTCACCGTTGCCCGCGACTAAGGCGGCTCGTTCGCGTTGACGTCTCTGTCGATGGCGGAATGACGGCGCTCACCGGATCGTGGCCGGCGGATCATCTTCGGGATGGTTCGCCGGTCCCGGCGCATCCGCTTGATACACGTCAAGGCGAACCTTTCATCCTTTGAACGATATTGCCTGATCGAAGCATGTGCAATCATGCGAATTCGGGCATGAACATCTCATCGAATCATCGCTTTAGTGGGGGAGGAATCAATGGCAAGAGTTGCAGTGGTCACCGGCGGAACGCGCGGTATCGGCGAGGCCATCTCGCTCGGGCTGAAGGAAGCCGGCTACAAGGTCGCCGCCG
>NZ_JCACHA010000673.1:0-12807 GCF_059503625.1 Skermanella sp. | reverse complement strand
AAGCGCGCCGTCGCCCGCTTCGGCCAGGACAATGCTGTCGCCCACCCTCATCCGGCCAACGGCGCGCGCACCGCGGCCTGATAAGGCCCCTGATACCGTCTGCCGTCAGTTGACGTTGGCGGCGGTTTGAAACAGCGTGATCGCCGCCGGCCCAAGCCAGGTGGCGAGCGAACCGCCGCACAGCATCCCGGCCAGGAAAATCACCGCAGCCATCGCTAACTGACGTTTGTTGCCGGCCGGCTTGCGGTCCGGCGCATCCGGATCGCCGTCCAGGCCCGAACCGGGCTTGGCGTTTCCGATCCCGGTGGTATCAGCGTCGGGATCGACGGTTACGGACGTGAATTCCGGCTTTCCCAGCGTTTCGGTTATCGTCTGCGTCACCGCGTCGAAAGAAAAATCGGCGTCGGGCAATCGGCGCTGGCGATGGATCCGGCCCAGCAGTTCGGCGGTCAGGAAGATGTAGTCCTGGGTCGAATGGGTGCCGCGGTTGAACAACGTGGAGGGTGCCCGCTTGACTTCCGCCTTCAGGATCTCCGGATCGAACCGGATCCGGTTGCGGTAGGTCAGCCCGGAGAACTGGCTGTTGAGGTCCTTCAGCGTCTGCTGGTCGCGCCGCGTTCCCTCGAACAGCGAGATTAGGATGCCGTTGACCACCAGTCCGGGGCTGAGGCCGCCGCGCAGCGCGTTGACAGTTTCGACCGTCCGCTGCACGCCCTGGATCGAGAAGGCACCCGATGTCGTCGGGATTAGCACGCTGTCGGCCGCGATCAGGGCGCTCAGCGAGAGCAGGCCCATCGCGGGAGGGCAGTCGATCACGACGAAGTCGAAGCGGTCTTCCGAGAAGGTCAGGTAGCGCTTGAGGCCGTGGTTCGGCCGGACGCGGTCGTCCAGGCCGGTTTCCAGCAAAGTCAGTGCCCGTGTCGACGGGATGATCCACAGGTTCTGGACGACCGTTTCGTGCAGCGCATCCTCGATCACCGCCTGCTTGCGGATGACGTCCACAAGGTTGGGCGATGCGCCGGTACGCGACAGGACGGTGGTGCTGCTCTGCTGCGGATCGATATCGACCAGAAGGCAGCGATATCCGGCCGCAGCCAGACACACCGACAGGTTGAGCGATACCGTCGTCTTGCCCACGCCGCCCTTGTGATTGTAGATGGCGATCGTGTGCGTCGGGCTGATACGGGTCGGAGCGTTTGGGCTCGAAGTCATCAACTGGGGTCCGGAAGAGAGCTGTCCAAGACAAGGGGGTCGGCGACAAGGTCGGCTGGCAGGGTGCCGGCCAAAGGTTTAGACCTTGTTGGCGGATCGGGCAATCTCCAGCCGAACGATTTACCTATAAAGTCACCGATTGTTGCACCGTCACTCGGCTTGAGCCTTTCTGGGCATGAAACCGCGCGCCGGATTGTATCCGTAGACGGCAGCCCCCAGGAACACGGCCAGCGCCAGCGCGGTCCAGCCCAGCGATTCCCAGTTCACTCCGGCATAAAGCGCGAAGCGAATCAGTTCGACTGCGTGGGTGAACGGATTGACCGAGCAGATCTGGAACAGCAAGACGCTTGATTCCTGCATCTTCCACAGCGGATAGAGCGCCGACGACAGGAAGAAGGTCGGGAAGATCACGAAGTTCATGACGCCCGCGAAGTTCTCCAACTGCCGGATCGTGGACGACAGCAGCATGCCGACGGCTCCCAGCATCAGACCGCTCAGGACCAGGGCCGGCAGCACCGTCAGGAACCCTATCGGCGGCAGGTCGATCCCGAAGGCGAGCGCTATCAGCAGAAACGCATAGACCTGGAGGATCGATACGGCGGTCCCCGCCAGCAGCTTCGACGTCAGCAGGAACCAGCGGGGCAGGGGACTGACCAGCAGCGTTCTCATGCTGCCCATCTCGCGGTCGTAGACCATCGACAGCGAGCTTTGCATGCCGTTGAAGAGCTGGATCATCCCGACCAGACCCGGAATGATGTAGGTCTCGTAGGTGATGTAGGTCTCGTAGGGCGGGATGATCGATACGCCGAGCGCCGCCCGGAAGCCCGCCGCGAACACCAGCAGCCAGACCAAGGGGCGCACCAGCGCCGCCAGGAAGCGCTCCCGCTGATGCAGGAAGCGCAGCACTTCGCGCGTCACGATTCCGTTCAGGGCACGGCCGTAGTGAAGGGCGCTCATGCCGCCACCTGATTGATCAGGCGGTGGAAGGTCTGCGTCAGGTTGGCGGACGAGTTGTTCTGGTTGACCTCCGCCACGCTGCCGTCGGCCAGGATGCGGCCCTTGTGGATCACGACCACGCGGTCGTCGGGATAGACCTCGTCGATCAGGTGGGTCGCCCACAGCACCGCCATGCCCTGGGTGCGGCACAGGTCATGGACATGCTCGACGATGCCGCGCCGGGCGGGGACGTCGAGGCCGACGGTCGGCTCGTCCAGCACCAGCAGGTCGGGGCGGTGAAGGAGCGCGCGGGCCAGCTCCACCCGGCGGCGGTGGCCGCCGTTCAGCTGACGGACCTTCTCCTTGTCGCGCTCGCCCATGTCGAGCCGTTCCAGCGCCTCGTCGATGCGGTCGGCGGCGTCGCGCCGGCCGATGCCGTGGAGGGAGGCGAAGTAGTGCAGGTTCTGGCGGACGGTCAAGTCCAGGTCCAGCGTCGGCTGCTGGAACACGACGCCCATATGGGCAAGCGCCTTTGTCGGGCGCTCCCGCAGGTTGATCCCGCAGACGCTGATCTTGCCGCGGGGAGCCTCGAACAGCCGCGTGATCAGCGAGAACAGCGTCGTCTTGCCGGCCCCGTTGGGGCCGAGCAGAGCCGTGAACTCCCCCTGGCCGATCCGGAACGAGATGTCCTCAATAGCGAAGCCACGGCCGTAACCGTAGCTGAGCCCGTCGATTTCCAATGCCGATTCGGTCATCTATCCCTTGCGTTTCCCGCCGCATCATATCCGGGGGGCCGTCTGGCGAGCCCTTTCCGTCGAACGGCCGGCTTATCCCTTTATGGCGATGCCCCAGGGATAACGGCCGACCGGGATCGACTTTATCACGGTCATCGTGTCGATATCGATCACCGATACGTCATTGCTGACGCCGTTGGACGTGAACAGGCGCTTCTGGTCCGGCGTGAACTCCAGATGCCAGACCCGGCGACCGACCAGCAGGTACTTCTCGACCTCGAAAGTCTGAGCATTGACTACAGCCACGTGGTTGGCGGGACCCAGCGCCACGAAGGCGTAGCGGCCGTCGTCGCTCAGCTTGACGCCGACCGGCTGGATCTTGTCCTTGGCTATGCCCTTGATATTGAACTGGACCGTGCGCTCGACCTTGTGGGTGGCCGTGTCGATGACCGAAACGGTGCCGCCGATCTCAGCCGAAACCCAGAGCTTCTTGCCCGTCTTATCGAACTCGGCGTGACGCGGACGGCTGTCCACCAGGGTATTGTCGACCAGCACCCGTTTGTCGGTGTCGATCCAGTGGACCATGTTGGTGGTTTCGGACGTGTTGACCGCCCAGGTGCCGTCGGGACTGACGGCCATGCCTTCCGGCTCCACGCCGACGTCGATCTGATAGGCGACCTTGCGGGCCGGGACATCGACCACGGTCACGACGTTGCTGTCCTCGTTGGCGATGAACAGGTGACTGCCGTCCGGGTGCAGGGCGAACTGCTCGGGGTCCTCGCCGGAAGGAAGGTTGTTGAGGATCTTGCCCGTCGCCGTGTCCATCACCTGGACCGTATCGTCGTCGCTGGCGCAGATATAGAGCAGAGAACCGTCGGCGTTCAGGGTGATGCCGCGCGGGCGTTTTCCGACCTTGATGGTCTTCGTGACCTTGAGCGTCTGGGCGTCGATGACGCTCAGCGAGTTGTCCTTCTCGTTGGAGACGAACACGGTCTGGGCCGCCGCCGGAGCCGTCAGCGCCAGAAGGACGATTGCTGCCGGCAGCATCCGCTTTACCATATCGGTGTTTCTCCCCTGAATTGGATCGTCGGAATGTTTCGCCTTGAGGGTCACAAGGTATCGGCGATGGTCTTCCGTGACGCATTAGACTTTGGAACCATGCTGCGCCGGACCCGGCATTTCGTGAAAATTTCCTTTGTTTTCTGTTGCTTGAACGAATTTTCCTCTGGCTGGCTGCTACCATAGTCCAATTAGAGTAAACGCGGCGTCTGCGTATCATCCGGCGCAAAGAAGCGATCAACGCTGTTTGCAAAAGGAACCCGCCCATGAACGTCCGGTTTATCCGACTTTCCGCCGCCGCCCTCATCGTCGGCGGGATTGCCGCTATATCTTCCGGCGTTTTTCCGGTCCCTGCCTTCGCTCATGGCGACGTGACCCCCCAGGCGGTCGATACCACCGGCCTGGAGCCGCTGGGCAAGGACTGGAAGGAGAGCAATCCCTACCGGGGCAACGAGCGCGCGATCGAGATCGGCAAATCCGCCTTCAACCAGAACTGCGCCCGCTGCCACGGCCTTGGCGCCGTGTCCGGCGGCATTGCCCCCGACCTGCGCTTCCTGGAGCCGGGCGACGGCGGCGACGAGTGGTTCAAGGAGCGGGTGCGCAACGGCGCCATCCGCAACGGCATCACCTATATGCCCAAGTTCGACGAAGCGCTGGGGCAGGAAGCCCTGTGGACCATTCGCGCATGGCTTGAGACCGTTGCCGAGCAATGAGTAGAGGTACGCTCCATCGCTTGCTTCTGGCCGCCGTCCTGATCGTGGCGGCCACGCTTCCGGGGTTCGCCGTATCGCTGGACACCGTTATGGAGCGCGGCGTCGTGCGCTTCGCGGTCTACCGCGACTTCCCGCCGTTCTCGCACCGCGTCGGCGGCACTCTTGAGGGCGCCGACGTCGATCTCGCCAAGGCGATCGGCGAAAAGATGGGCCTGGGCGTCGAGTTCATGGAGCTGACGGCCGACGAGAACATGGACGACGACCTCCGGAATGCCGTCTGGAAGGGCTCCATCCTTGGCGGCGGCGTGGCTGATGTCATGATGCATGTGCCGGTCAACCGCGACTTTGCCCAGCGCAACGACCTTGTCGTGATCTTCGGGGCCTATCAGCGGGAGACTTTCGCCGTCGCCCGCGATCCCTCCCGGATTTCCGACACCGCCGGATTCCCGGTGTTCCAGACCGAAAAGGTCGGGGTGGAACTGGATACCGTGCCCGACTTCTTCCTGTCCGGCGCCTTCGGCGGGCGGTTGCAAGCGAATATCGTGCATTACGGCACGGTCGAGCAGGCAGTGGACGGGTTGCGGGCGGGTTCGGTCGCGGCGGTCTTCGCGCCGCTCAGCCAATTGGAAGGAGCGCTGGGGCCTGACAAGGCCAAGTTCCCGATCGGCAGGATGGCGGCCCCGAACCTCAACCCGTCGGAATGGCGGATCGGCATGGCGGTCAAGCAGGACGGCCACGATCTGGCGTACCGGATCGGCGACATCGTGACCGAGTTGCTGGATGGTGGTACCATAAAAGCGATATACGACCGGCACGGGCTGACCCACAGCGCTCCGGTAGAATAAGAAGAGTCACTTTCAGGGGAGGCTTCGTGTGATCAGGATTGCCGGCTTGGCGCTTGTCATGGCCCTATCGGCCGCACCGGCCGTTGCGGATCCGGACCCGCTCAGGTCCGTGATGTGGGACGATATGCGGGCGGTGATCCTGGGCGGTGGCGCCGTGGTGTTCGACCAGCGCGTCCGGGTCACGGCTCCCGCCAGTGCCGAGGACGCGCTGAACGTGCCGGTAATGGTGGACGCGTCGTCCCTGGACGCTGAGAGCAAGGTCGAGGAGATCGTCGTCTTCGCCGACATGAACCCGATCCCACGAATCCTGAACTATCGCCCGGCCAGCGCCAAGCCGGTGATCGGCCTGCGGCTCAAGCTTCAGCAGGCGACGCCGATCCGCGCCGCCGCCCGCACCGTCGACGGCGTCTGGCATGTCGGCGGGGTCTTCGTCGACGCGGCGGGCGGCGGCTGCACATCTCCGGCCCTGGCCCACGGTGATCCCCAGTGGGAGCGCCACCTGGGCGAGGTCCAGGCGCGGGCCTGGGCGCCGGGCGCCGATGGCGGCGTTCGGGTCCGGTTCCGCGTCCGGCATCCGATGGATACCGGGCTGGCGCCGGGCATTCCCGCCTTCTATCTGGAAAGCCTGATGGTCCGGGACGGCGACGCGCGCGACCTTGGGCGGATCGACCTGTTCGAGCCCGTTTCGGAAAATCCCATATTCACGCTGGAGGTTTCTCCCTCGGCCGAGTCCAGGTCGCTCCGTCTGACCGGGAGGGACAACAACGGCACGCCCATCCTGGCCGAGGTCCCCTTGCCCTGGCGGCAGAGCGCCCTGCCATGAGGCTTATCCTCGCTTTCGTGCTCTGCGTCGCCTGGGCTCTGCCCGGATGGGCCGCCGGTCCGACATATCGCCTGGAACCGCGCCGGATTGCGCCGGACACCTATGTCTTCGAGGGTGCCGTCGAGCACTTCACCCTGGAGAACGGCGGCAACATCCTGAATACCGGCTTCATCGTGACGGATGAGGGCGTGATCGTGATCCAGACCGGGCCGTCCCGCCGCTATGGCGAGGAGATGAGGGCCGCCATCGCGAAGGTGACCGGCAAGCCCATCCTGAAAGTCTTCGTCAGCAACCAGCATCCCGACTACTTCCTGGGATCGCAGGCTTTCGCCGATGTCCCGATCGCGGCGCTGCCGGGCACGATCGACGGCATCCGCACCGAAGGACGCGCCGTGACGGAAAACATGTACCGGCTGGTCGGCGACTGGATGCGCGGCACGGATGCCGTGGTCCCCACCGAAGCGGTGCTCCCGGCGACGCAAGTGTATGGTGGCCACCGGCTGCGGCTGATCTCCCTGTCCGGCCATACCCAGGCGGACCTTGCGATCTACGACGAGACGACGCGTGTGCTGTTCGCCGGTGGGCTGGTGTTTTCCGACCGGGCGCCGACCACGCCGCATGCCGACATTCCGCGCTGGCTGGAGTCGCTGGATGGGCTGGCCGCCCTGGACGTGGCGGTCCTGGTTCCCAACCACGGCACCATCCGTTCCGGCGGTTCCGCCATATCTCAGACCCGCGACTACCTGGACTGGCTGACGGCGACGCTGAGCCGGGCAGCGGAGGGCGGTCTGGACATGACGGAGGTCATGGCGCTCGGCATACCTGCACGCTTTTCGTCGCTTGCTGTCGTCCAGGAGGAATTCATCCGATCGGTTGCCCACCTATATCCAAAAATAGAACAGTCTGTCTTGATAAAAATTAACTGATGAAACGAATATCCCAGTAATCCTGCGGCGATGGGCCGGCGGGAGTTCTTGTGTTGTCTAAGAAAACCTCCGCCGAAGCATTGTACTTTTTGCCAATTGCTTGATTTGATGGCGGAGTTAAGCTCGCCTTCGTTAAGGAAAAACAGGCGGCCCGTTCGGGAGGATTTGGCATTGCCAAATCAACCGCGGGGCCTGCCGGCTCTTCGACGGCGAGCATGAAACAAAACCAGCATCGGCGAACCGGCGCCACGCTTGGCCAGATCTTGAGGGAGGCTGCTGAATGAAGCGTACTTTTGCGAAACTCGCCGTTATGGGCGCTGTCGCGGGCGGGTTAGCGGTTGCAGCGCCGGGTGGCGCCGCCCAGGCGGCCGGCGGCCCGACCGACCAGGACATCCTGAAGGATGCCGAGACTCCGGGCGACATCCTGACCTATGGCATGGGCACCCAGGGCCAGCGTCACAGCACGCTGAAGGCGATCAACCCCGATACGGTCAAGAAGCTGGCGCCGGTATGGGCGTTCTCGTTCGGCGGCGAAAAGCAGCGCGGCCAGGAATCCCAGCCCATCGTCCATGACGGCACGATCTACGTGACCGGCTCCTATTCCCGCCTTTTCGCGATCGATGCCCGGACCGGCGACAAGAAGTGGCAATACGACGCCCGCCTTCCCGAAGGCATCATGCCGTGCTGCGACGTGGTGAACCGGGGCGCCGCCATCCGTGGCGACAAGGTTTATTTCGGTACGCTCGACGCCCGCCTCGTGGCGCTCAACAAGGACACCGGCAAGGTCGTCTGGAACAAGAAGGTCGCCGATTATCAGGCCGGCTTCTCTATGACCGCCGCCCCGCTGATCGTCGACGGCAAGATCATCACCGGCAATTCCGGCGGTGAGTTCGGCGTGGTCGGCGCCGTCGAGGCGCGCGATGCCGAGACCGGCGAGCTTGTCTGGAGCCGCCCGACGGTCGAAGGCAACATGGGCACGCTGAACGGCAAGGAAAGCACGATGACGGGCACGAAGAACGCTTCGTGGCCGGGCGATCTGTGGCAGACCGGCGGCGGCGCCACCTGGCTGGGCGGCACCTACGACCCGGAGACCAAGTCGCTCTTCTTCGGCACCGGCAACCCGGCCCCGTGGAACAGCCATCTGCGTCCCGGCGACAACCTCTACACGTCCTCGACCCTGGCTATCAATCCGGACAACGGCGAGATCAAGTGGCACTTCCAGACCACGCCTCATGACGGCTGGGACTTCGACGGCGTCAACGAGTTCATCTCGTTCGACCTGAAGAAGGACGGCAAGGTCATCAAGGCGGGCGCCAAGGCCGACCGCAACGGCTTCTTCTTCGTGATCGACCGGACCAACGGCAAGCTGCTGAACGCGACCCCGTTCGTCACCGAAACCTCCTGGGCCAAGGGCTTCGACCTGAACACAGGCCGGCCGATCTACAACGAGGACAAGCGTCCGCCCAACCCGGTGGATGGCGGCGGCGCCTCGGCCGGCCAGGGCAAGCCGATCTTCGCGGCTCCCAGCTTCCTCGGCGGCAAGAACTGGATGCCGATGGCATACAGCCCCGACACCGATCTGTTCTACGTCCCGGCCAACGAGTGGGGCATGGACATCTGGAACGAGGCGATCACCTACAAGAAGGGTGCGGCCTATCTCGGCGCCGGCTTCACCATCAAGCCGCTGTTCGAGGACTATATCGGCGCCCTTCGCGCGATCGATCCGAAGACCGGCAAGATCGTGTGGGAATACAAGAACCCCGCTCCGCTCTGGGGCGGCGTGCTGACCACCGCCGGCAATCTCGTCTTCACCGGCACCCCGGAAGGCTACCTGAAGGCCTTCGACGCCAAGACGGGCGCCGAGCTTTGGAAGTTCAACACCGGCTCCGGCATCGTCGGCTCCCCCGTCACCTGGGAGATGGACGGCGAGCAGTATGTGTCGATCGTTTCCGGCTGGGGCGGCGCCGTCCCGCTGTGGGGCGGCGAAGTCGCCAAGAAGGTCAAGGACATCAACCAGGGCGGCATGCTCTGGACCTACAAGCTGCCCAAGACCTGAATGCTGGCGGCCGGGTTCGTTTCTTGCCCGGCAACTTTCAGAAAAACTCGGGGCCGGTCACCGCCGGCCCCGTTTCGCTGTCGGAACCCTGCTGTTGTGACGAGTTCGATCTTGCATCGGAACGGAACCCGACGCACACTCCCGTCCGGGAAACGCCGCTACAACGAGCGCAAATAACCGCCATGTGCAAGGTTTTGATTGCGGATGATCATCCGCTCTTCAGGGACGCCCTCAAGACCGCGCTTGCGGTTTCCGTCGAGGGAAGCAATCCGGTCGAAGCATCGAACCTCGATGAGGCGATCGCTGCGATTCGCAGCCATGGCGATTTCGATCTGGCGCTGCTCGACCTGTCGATGCCCGGCGTCAACGGCTTCAGCGGGCTGCTGAGTCTCCGCGCCCAGTTTCCGGCACTCCCCGTCGTCATCGTATCCGCCCACGAGGACGCCAAGCTGGTCCATCAGGCATTGGATTACGGCGCCATCGGCTTCATCCCCAAATCCACCCCGCGCGAAGGCATCGCCGAGGCGTTGCGCAGCGTCATCGCCGGCAACGTCTATATCCCGCCCAACATGGCGAAGGACGACGCGGCAACCGGGGCCGACAGCCGCGACGAGGACGCCGAGATCGCGCGCCGCATCGCGACGCTGACCGCCCAGCAGCTTCGCGTGCTGGAAATGCTCGGCACCGGCAAGTTGAACAAGGAAATCGCGTTCGAACTCAACATTGCCGAAACGACGGTCAAGGCGCATGTTTCCGCAATCCTCCAGAAGCTGAAGGTCTACAGCCGCACCCAGGCGGTCGTCTTCGCCTCGCGTCTCCACTTCGACAGTTTTCAGAGCGCGCGCTGACAGCTGCCGGCTTCGAGAGCGGTCGCCCGCTTGGCACGCTGTCTGGCGGCAAGCCTGGGGAGCGGGGAGACTTCGCTGCCGGGCGCCCGCTCCGGATCGAGGTCGAGCGGCGTCGTCCAGACCTTGGCAAGCCGCGCGCGGATCTCGGCCCGTGCGAGATCTTCGAGCAGGATCCTGCTGCTCGAGGCATCGGGAAAAGGATTGTAGCGCGTACCGCTCAGGCTGAAGTCGGCGAACAGTTCGATCGAGTGGCCGACATCGACTACGATCAGGAAAGGCGGCCAACCTTCCCAAGGGGGCAGGGCACGGGCATAAGTCTGCGCCTGGATGCACGCTTCCCGCATCGTCCGTTCCCAATGCGCTCCGCCCCGCACGGCCATGCCCCTCCTCGTCCGCGTCGTGGACGGAGCGGCGGCGGGCGGGTGGTCGCATCCCTGCTTGGCTTCCAGGACGAAGCATCCGCGCTTGTAGAGATCGATGCGGCCGGTGCTGACCGCACCATAGGCACGCGGATAGATCACGGTGCGTTCGAAGACATACAGGTTGAGCCGATCGTCGTTGCGGGTCGGATCGGGGCGTGCGACGCCGATGAGATCGCAGAGTTCCAGCAGAAAAGGTTGGCAGTTCGCGCGTTCCGCCGCGCCGGAGTCTCTCCAGCGTTCGATAAACATATCGGACGGATTGATGGTCCTCGCAGACGCAAGATTCATGAGAAAACCCACGGTGATGATTCACCGCAAAATACGTTCGTATTCACACGAAGGCAATTTTATGAACATAGGTGCGACAGTATTGTTTGTTTAGTTAGTATTCTATTCCAAGAATCCTGTTCGGGTGCTTACAGCACATTTAAAATCAAAATAGAGCACTGTATCATTGGTTGAAGTAAGTATCCGCGTATTCACGAAAGTTCTTCATTTGTTTTTATGGTCCTGTTTTGTGCTGCCGGCCTCCATGCTCGGCTGGCTGCGACTCCGTTTGGATGGTCAAGTCAGGGAGAGATACGCACCTTCAACCGAACTAGATTGCGTGTCCAACCGGTCTTGCAGCCTTCCATGGTGATCCGCGTCATATAGATGTAGGCCTCGTCATCGGTATCCTCGAAGTTCCGGGACGGGCTGTCCGGATCGATCAGGGACGGATAGACCACCGGCAGCGTATCGCAGCCCTTGTCCAGGGTGGTCGGGGTCGGGAACAGCAGGCTCGGTGCCGTCCAGGAGATCAGGTCGGGACTGGTCGCATAATAGACGCCATCGACCGGATCGGTTCCGGGACCAGTCTTTCCGCGATGGGTGAACAGGCCGATATAGAGACCGGAGGGGCGATGGAGGCTCAGGCTCGCCATCAGGCGGGTCAGGCCGGGTACTGGCGTACAGGTGGCGGCCCTGTCCGCGGCTGCCTGCGGAGCGCGGTAGGGATCGACGAACCCAACGGTGAAATCCCGGCCGTCCCAGCCGCGCCAGCGTGCCGGATCGTCAAGGCGGTCGGTCCGCATCAGGCAGACGCCGGCGCGCTGGCCGCCCTGCGGTGCCGCCGTCATCATCGTATAGAAATAGTCGCCGCGCCTGACGATGTTGGACGGGTTGAACAGTCCGCTGCGCTTGCCGCGTGTCGGATCGTAGCGGTAGGGGACGCCGGCGACGAAGCGCTCCGGTCCAGGAGGAGCCTTGAAACTGCGGCCTCCGTCGATCGAGACGGCGTAGGTGATCGTATTGTACCAGCAGTCCATATATTGGCCGGAGGGGCACAGTGCAGGGCGCTTATGGCCGTGGAACTCGTTGTGGACGAGGGCATGGACGGTCTTGCCGTCCAGCGTATAGGTGCTGACGATCCAGCCCCGGTCGTCGAAGGCGCTGGGGTCGTCGTTGCCGCTTCCCTCGAAGACGATGTCGCAGGGATGATGCAGGCTGTCCAGGGTGGCGCCGGCCATAGCCCGGTTGGTCCAATGGCTGGAGATGAGGCGGATCGAACCGTCGGCCGTCCGGAATGCGCGCGCAGGCACGTCGGGCACGTCGAACTTCTCGCAGGCGTCCCGTGCATGGTCGAAGACGACCTCCGGTTCCGCTCCCGGCGGTATCGTCAGTGTCAGGGCGCCGGCGAAGGAGGACGGTGAGTCGGCGAGAAGGAGTGCTGCTGTTCCGCAGATCCGGGCCAGTCGCTTGAGCATCGGACGTCTCCGCTGGTGAGATGATCCCAGAGAAGACCGGTTTGGTTATCAAGCTGTTAACTTGAGACTAAGTGGCTATTGCCCTTCAAATTCGTCTCAACCGGTCGTCGGCAGCCCGGCGTCCCAGGATGGCGTGCCCTTGAAGTAATCGGCCAGGAAATCGACGAAGCTGCGCACCTTGGGCGATAGGTTGCGGGCGTGCGGATAGACGGCATAGGCGGTCGGCCCATGCATCGCGTATTCCGGCAGCACCTCAACCAGTTCGCCCGTACGCAGGGCATCGCCGACGATGAAGGTAGGCTGCCGGACGATGCCCTGACCGGCTATGGCTGCCGCCATCAGGGCATGGCCGTTGTTCGCGGTCATGGTCCCGCTGACGCGCACTGAGACTTCACCGCCGTCTGGACCGACCAGCACCCAGTCGAGCGGGGTGGGGGCATAGACGTAGAGCAGGCAGTTATGGCTGCAGAGGTCCGTGGGGACCTTGG
>NZ_JCACHA010000672.1:605-12836 GCF_059503625.1 Skermanella sp. | reverse complement strand
GACCGACTGGCAGGCCTTGGAAAGGAAGCCGGTCGAGGCGTTGACCGCGTTGTTGGCGAGACCGATGACGGTCGCGTTGCCGTCCACCTTCACGTTGCCCTTGATGGCGCCGATGTTCTGGTCGGCCTTGGCGAGGAAGCCGGTCGCGGCGTTGACCGCATTGTTGGCAAGACCGATGACGGTCGCGTTGCCGGCGATCTGGACGCCGCCCTTCTGCTGGGCGGAGGCGGGACCCGCCATCAGGGACAGGGCGATCAGGGCGGTGGTGGCGACAGTGGTGCTCAGGGCGGTGATGCGGATCATGACTGGAACTCCATTCTCAAGGGTTGGGTTCAAGGTGGGGTTTGGTCCGTTACACTGTCTTCAGGCCGTTTCCCGTCGTCGTCTTCATCTTCGTCTTCGGTGGCCGATCGCCGTGTCTGCGATGAACAGAACTTACCCAAAGCCGCCTGCCACGACTGTAAGCCAGCCCACAAGTACTTGATTTTAAGTGTGAAGCGGCTCACGCCCCCGGCAGGGCGAAGAAGCGGCGGAGGCGGTCCAGGAGGTCGTGGCGTTGGGGAAGTACCGCCGGCGGCATCGGGCGGAGGGCGGAGGCTCGCTTCTCGGCGTTGCGGCGCGCCCGGTCGGCCATCAGGTCGGACAGGCGTTCCGCCAGTTCGGCGCGGTCGTGCAGCATGGGGCGCAGCAGTTCGTCCGACAATTCGAAGATGACGGCGTCGCAGAGCGCTATCACGGTAGCGCTGCGGGGCTCGCCGGTCAGGAGCGCCATTTCCCCGAAGATATCGCCGGGATGCATGCGGTCCAGCACGACCGGCGATGCAGCGGTGGCGACGCAGGTCCTGACTTCCATCACGCCTTCGGTCAGCAGGAACAGGGAAGCGCCGGGATCGCCCTGG
The DNA here is from genome assembly GCF_059503625.1 of Skermanella sp. Taxonomy (NCBI): domain Bacteria; kingdom Pseudomonadati; phylum Pseudomonadota; class Alphaproteobacteria; order Rhodospirillales; family Azospirillaceae; genus Skermanella; species Skermanella sp. Next base: position 11,937 of record NZ_JCACHA010000672.1, on the reverse strand, counting down.
CGGAAGACCGTGGCGCCGGACGGTATGGAGCGGCGCATCATGCGGTGGGACAGGCCGTCGAGTTCCGCCGGCGTGAAGGCTTGGAACAGGTCGACGGTGCGGAGCATGCGGCCGCACAACTCGCCGCCGTTCGGGTCCGGATCGATATGGCGCAGCGATACCATCGAGCGGCGCGGGACGGCCAGCGGCAGGCCGGCGTGATGCAGGGCGTTCAGCATGGCCGCCGAAACCGCGTCCCGGCACAGGATCTCGGACCCGTAATCCGGGACCCAGAAGCGCAGCAGATAGCTGACGCCCGCTTCATCGACGCCTTCCACGACCACGTCCGGAGCGCGGTCGGCCAGCAGGTGATCGACCGACAGCAGGGCCGTCGTCAGGATACGCCGTGCCCGGTCCACCGGAACGGCCGGGTCCAGGTGGACCCGTATGCTGGTCCGGTAACTGGGATCGGGCATGCTGAGGTTGACGAAGCGGCTGGACGCGATCAGGCCGTTGGGCATCACGACGGTCGTGCCGTCGTTGGTCATGAGACGGGTAGAGCGCCAGTTCACCTCGACCACCCGGCCGGTGACGGGAGCACCGCCTGCCGCACCGACCTGAAGCCAGTCCCCGATCCGGTAGGGGTGCTCGACATTGATCGCGATGCCGGAGAATACGTCGGACAGGACGCCGCGCAGCGCAAAGCCGAGGACGGCGATCAGGACGCCGGATGTCGCCAGCAGTCCCGTGACCGGAAGGTGGAGAACGGAACCGGCGATGGCGACGACAGCCATACCGAAGAAGGCGAAGCGCGCCAGATCGCTGACCAGCCGGGGTGCGGCCGGTGCGTGGTGAGCGACCGCGAGCCGCCGCAGCAGGCCGTCGACGATGCGGATACCCAGCCATGCCAGACCCAGCCACCCGGCGGACCCCGCCGCTACGGTGACTGCGTCGTCTATGACGGTGTCGGCAGCAAGGCCGAAGCGGGTACGCAGTCCGGGCCAGAACGCATGGATCAGGAAGCCGGCCAGCGTGACGGCGGTGGGCAGCAGCGGGATGGGCAACCGGCGCGCAGGCACTTGGGGAGGCTCACTCTGGTCGATCCCGTCCGACGGGGATGTCCGAGTGTATGCACGCTTCCGCCGGGGTGAAAAGCCGGGGAGGCGGGAGCGAGAAAAGAAAATGCCCCGCGGCGGGAACCGCGGGGCCAGTCCGGATCATGAGTAGGGGGAGAAGGCGGTTGGCCGGCGGCGTGGGATTATTCGCAGCCGCTGCTCGAGTCCATCGAGCCGACCGACTGGCAGGCCTTTGAGAGGAAACCGGTCGAAGCGTTGACCGCGTTGTTGGCGAGGCCGATCACCGTGGCGTTGCCGTCCACCTTCACGTTGCCCTTGATCGAGCCGACGTTCTGGTCGGCCTTGGCGAGGAAGCCGGTCGCGGCGTTGACCGCGTTGTTGGCGAGACCGATGACGGTCGCATTGCCGGCGATCTGGACGCCGCCCTTCTGCTGGGCGGAAGCGGGACCGGCAACCAGGGTCAGGGCGATCAGGGCGGATGTCGTCAGGGCGGCGATGCGGATCATGGCGGTTGTCTCCTTCAGGGGGATGGTTGAACTGGAAAGGATCGGAGGAGGGTAGGGAGGAGGGAGGGAGGCGGCGCCGGGTTATTCGCAGCCGCTTTCCGAACTGATCACGCCGATGTTCTGGCAGGCCTTGGAGAGGAAGCCGGTCGAAGCGTTGACCGCGTTGTTGGCGAGGCCGATCACGGTCGCGTTGCCGTCGATCTTCACGTCGCCCTTGATGGCGCCGACGTTCTGGTCGGCCTTGGCGAGGAAGCCGGTCGCGGCGTTGACGGCGTTGTTGGCAAGACCGATCACCGTGGCGTTGCCGGCGATCTGGACGCCGCCCTTCTGCTGGGCGGAAGCGGGACCGGCAACCAGGGTCAGGGCGATCAGGGCGGATGTCGTCAGGGCGGCGATGCGGATCATGGCTTGGGGCTCCTTCGTGGGGGTGATCGGCTGGTTCGGTGTGTCTTGCGAGGCCGTCTTGTTCGATGAACCGAACTTAACCGGGGAGCCCCTCGCCGCCTGTAATCCGGCTTACACGCCTTTGGGTTTCTGTGTGAAGCCATTCACCAGTCGGATCGCGATTAAGGGCATTTTGGGACAAATGGTCCCCTTTTGAGAGAGCGATAGTTTCATCGATCAATGATAAAAAGGCGTAATATTTCCTCTTTGAGGGTTTCCAGGTTCATGACGGAGCGTGGCGAGGGCATTCATGGCCGGTACGTCCGGGCACGTTGCATGGCTGTCGGCATGCTTATGTCCGCGTTCGTGTCCATGATGCTGCCGGCGGCGGCAGCCGCTGCCACGACCGACGGCATGGTCCGGGTGACGCTGAAGGAGGGACAGAGCCTGCGGGACCTTGCCCGTCAGCATCTGGGCGATCCCAACCTTTGGACCGAGATCCTGAAGGCGAGCGGGCTGGCATCGGTCGCGGACGCCAAGCCGGGGGTCGAGCTGAAGATTCCCGTGACTCAGGTGAGCCGGGCGGCGAGGGCGGTGGCGTCGGCGCTCGACCATATCCAGGCAGCGACGCAGGCCGGGGCGAAGGTCTTCGCCGCCGATCAGATCGACGAGGCGGTCTCGCTGCACGAGCAGGCCCAGGCGCGGCGGCAGGCCGGCGACTGGGATGGGGCGATCAAGCTGGCCGGCGGAGCGGAGAAGGCAGCCGACAAGGCGCTGGAAGCGGCGGCCAAGGCCCGGGACGCCGCGGTGGAAGCATTGCTGAGCGATCGTCAGGGGGAGGTCGAAGGACGCCGTCCGCGCGATCTGGACTGGGGCGACCGGCCGGTGAAGTCCGTGCTGACGGAAGAGGAGCGGGTGCGGACGCTGTCCCGCTCGACCGCGCAGATAACGTTCCGCGACGAAAGCAGGCTGCGGCTCAGCTCCAACTCGGAAGCGGTGATCATGCGGATGCGCGCCGACCCGCTGGAGCGGGCGCAGGAGGCCAAGGTCAACCTGATCGAGGGCGATTTCTATGCCCTGCTGGCCGGGAAGAGCCGGCGCAAGACCTTCGAGCTGGAGATCCCCAACGTCGATACGCAGATCAACTCGACCAATTTCTGGGTGGAGCGCGACAAGCGGGGATCGAAGTTCACCAATTACGACGACGCCACGCTGGAGGTTGCGAGCAACGGCGCGAGCGTCACCCTGGGACGCAACGAGGGAACGGTCGTGCGGGCGGGACAGGCGCCGAGCGAAACCATCGGCGTCCTGGCGAAGCCCGAACTGGTCAGTCCCGCCGACGACGGCACGATCTTCAACGCCGGGGCGGTGCTGGCGTGGAACGCGGTGCCGGACTCGACCGGCTACTGGCTGGAGATCGGACAAGACAGCATCTTTCAGAAGGTCGTCGAAAGCCGCTGGGGATTGCAGCGGAACAGCATGGAGACGGCGGGGCTGGAGATCGGGTCCTATTACTGGCGGGTCGCGGCGCTGGACAAGTTCGGGCTGCCGGGCGAGCGGAGCGAGACGTGGCGGTTCAACATCCGCACCGATACCGTCCCGCCCTATCTGGCGATCTCGGAGCCGGCCGATGGCGCCGTGCTGCGGGAGCCTGTCGTGACGGTCAGGGGGATGACGGAGCCGGACACCGTGATCTCGTTCCGGGGCGAGGCGCTGAAGGTCGCCCCGGACGGTGCGTTCCAGGCGAGCGTCGTGCCGGTCCATGGCGTCAACGAGATCACGGTCTCGGCGGTCGATGCCGCGGGCAACCGGACGGAGCGGACGCGGGCGTTCGTCCATACGCCGGCCGGCAAGGCGGCGGTCGCCTATGATCCCGGTCTGCCGCGCCTGGGACCGCTGCATTTCGTGACGAACCGCAGCCCGCTGACGCTGTCGGGAACGACCGAGGCCAATGCGCGGATCGGCGTGCGGTCTTCGGCCGGTCCGCTGCGGGCATCCGCCTTCAGCGACACCAGGGGGCGCTTCGTCCTGACGGTGCCGCTCGCGGTGGATCGGGAGGACCTGACGCTGTCGGTGACGGCGTCCAACGGCGTCGTCACCGAAGACGCGCTGCAGGCTTCGATCGACCGGGAAGCGCCGCGTATCCAGGCCGATGCGGAGCCGCCGCCGGTGACCGGGACCGAGTGGCTGACGCTGTCCGGGACGGTCGAGCCGGACGCCCAGCTGACGCTCAACGGCAAGGAGATCGACAATTCGGGCGGGCGGTTCGAAGAACGGGTCGAGCTGGTTTCCGGTCCCAACAGGATCGAGATGCAGGCGACCGACCGGGTCGGCAATACCGGGATCGAACGCTGGCAGGTCAGCCTGGATCAGGACCCCCCGGAACTGGCGGGACAGCGCGTCGAACCGAAACAGGTGGAAAAGGGCGGACGGCTGGCGGTGGAAGTGACCGCCCGCGACAAGTCCGGCCTGAGGCAGGCGGCGCAGGTCACCGTCGCGGTAGGGGGCGAGGTCTTTACCGATTACCTGCGCCTGAGCGAGGCCAGCGGAGTCTATCGCGGGACGCTGACCCTGCCGGCGGGGGCTCGCGGACCTGCCGTTCTGAAGGATGTGCTGATCGAGGACTATGTCGGCAACGGCCGGCGCTATCGTTTCGACTGACAAGAAAAACCGGGAGGAAAGCGTGGGGCACGGCAAGGGAACGTGGTTTCTGTCGTCTGTTTTGTTTGCTTTCCTCCTGTCGGTAGCGTCCGGCGAGGCCCAGGAGAGCTTGGCGGAGCGCCCGCTGTCCGTGACCTATGGGCCCAAGGCCCTGCCACAGGAAGGCGATGACGATCACCAGGAAGTCATCCTGCTGAGCGTGCCCCGGGACATGTCGGAACGGCTCTATGTCAGGGTCTTCGACCCCGATCTCGGCGGAGACCATGATCTGGTCTACGGCAAGCCCGATACCGAGACGCGGTTCATGGTCTATGGGCGGGGCGATACGCTGCTGATGACGCGCCGCTTCGCCGCCGACCCGGCGACGGACGGGAAATGGGCGACCCTGGGCGAACTCGATCCCGCCGACGCCAATGCGGTGGACGGCCGCAGGGTGTTCCGGCTGGTGGTCGATGGCGTCGGCGGCGACGATGCCAACCTGTTCACCGCGACGGTCAGCCTGCGCGATCACCGCAATCTGGAGCCAGCGGGGCTGGAGTTGCAGGATGAGCGGCCTACAGTGCGGATGCCGGACAAGCGATCGCTGGCGGAACTTCGTTTCCGGGTCCCGGAGCAATCCCGGAGCCTGACGATCCGGAACTTCGACGCGGCGAACGGCGAGGTCGCCTTCGTATCGGCGTTCCGGACCCAGGCGCTCGCGGCATCGGCGCAGGGCGACTGGAAGGCGTCGACCGTGCAGGTCGATCCGGAGGAGCGCGGCGGCATCGCCGCCATCCTGTTCGCCGGCGGCGACGAGGTGCCGAACGACGCGACGTTCACGGTGACGGACGAGGCCGGCAAGCCGGTGCCGATCCTGCTGCCGGTGCGCGCCCGGCGGCCCAACCAGCGCCCGCAGCCGGATGCTCGGGTGGAAACGCTGGCCGATTGCTCCTCCGTTGCGTTCGATGCGTCCAGAACCATCGATGCGGACGGCGATTCGCTGCGCTACCGCTGGGAGTTCGGCGACGGTTCGGCAGGGGACGGTCGTACCGTGATCCACCGGTACGACCGTGCGGGCGGATATACGGGGAAGCTCCGGGTGCTGGATGGGTCGGGAGCGGTCGGCAACGGGACCGTCCTGCCGTTCAGCGTCTTCCTGAAGCGGCCTCCGACGGCGGTTGCCGGGGCGGACAGGGTGGCGGCACCGGGGGAGGCGGTGGTCTTCGACGGGACCGGGTCGCAGCAGGGCGACCGGCCGATCACCCGCTTTTCATGGAACATGGGCGACGGGACGCGCAGCGACGGGGCGAAGGCGCGGCATGCGTTCACCACGCCCGGGCGCCATGTCGTGACGCTGAGCGTCGAGGACGACACCCCGGCGCCCTGCAATGCCGGCACCGATACCGTGCTGGTGCAGGTCAATGCGCCGCCGGTGGCGGTGGCCGGAACGGATGCCCGGATCTCGGTCGGCGAGGCGCTGAGGCTGGACGGCGGCAGCAGCTATGACATCGACGGCAGCATAGCGGACTTTTCCTGGGACTTCGGCGACGGCACGGCGGCGTCGGGGCGGGCGGTCGAGCACGCCTTTCAGAAGCCGGGGACTTACCGCATCGGGCTGGAAGTGCGCGACGATGCCGGAGTGGCCAACAGTATCGGCCGCGCCGGGCTGAAGGTGGTCGTCAACGACCCGCCGGTCGCGAATGCCGGACCGGACCGCCGTGTCGCGGTAGGCGAAGTGATCGCCTTCGACGCTTCGGGATCGGTCGACCGCGACGGCGTGCTGATCGACCATGCCTGGGACTTCGGCGACGGCGCCAAGGGTGACGGGACGAAGGTGACCTATGCCTACAGGACACCGGGGACCTACAAGGTGGGGTTGGTCGTGACCGACGATTCCAGGACGTCAACCAACACGGCTGAGGACGATCTGACCGTTGTGGTCAATGCGCCGCCGGTGGCCGATGCCGGACCGGATCAGGTCGTGACGGCCAGCGAGGTCAGCTTCGACGGCGGCGGCTCCAGCGATCCGGACGGCGTGATCGCGCGCTACGACTGGGACTTCGGCGACGGCGCCACCGGGACGGGGCGGACGACGTCGCACGTCTACCGCAAGGTCGGCGCCTACACCGTCAGGCTGACGGTGACGGACGACTCAGGCACGGTGCGGAGCAGCGCCGGCGATGCCTTGCGGGTGCTGGTCAATGCGGCGCCGATAGCGGATGCCGGACCGGATCAGGTCGCGGCTCCCGGTCAGACGGTGGTGTTCTCGGGCCAGGGGTCTCTCGATCCCGACGGCGACATCATGGGCTGGCAGTGGGATTTCGGTGACGGAACCGCTGCCGGGGGAAAGCAGGCTTCGCACCGATACGCGGAGCCGGGTACCTACCGGACCCGGCTGACGGTGCGCGACGACACCGGCCAGCCGGATGCCGTCGATTATGACGAGGCGCTGGTCTTCGTCAACGCGCCGCCGCTGGCGCTGGCGGGGCCGGACCTGATCTCCGCGCCGGGATTGGCGGTCAGGCTGAACGGCTGCAACTCGTCCGATCCGGATGGAACCGGCCCGGCGTTCCGGTGGGACTTCAGCGATGTCGAGGCCAAGGCCGCCGGCTGCGAGACGGTGCGGCACTACGACAGGCCGGGGACCTATACGGCGCGGCTGACGGTGACGGACCGGTCCGGCGCGCTGAACGGCATCGCTCAGGATACAGTCGCGATCAGGATCAACGCGCCGCCGGTGGCCTCCGCCGGCCCGGACATCCTGAGCGGCGGCACCGTGATCGGGTTCGACGGATCGGCCTCCGCCGATGCCGACGGCGATCCGCTGACCTTCCGCTGGGACTTCGGCGACGGCTCGCCCGCCGGCGGCGGGGTGCGGGTGACCCATACCTATGCGGAGGGCGGCAGCTATCCGGTGTCGCTGACGGTCGACGACGGGACCGGGCTGCCGAACGGCAAGGCGTCGACCGCGATCACCGTCACGATCAACCGGCCGCCGATCGCGCTCGCGGGGGCCAACAAGCAGGTCTGCGCCGGCGATACCGTGCTGCTCGACGGCAGCGGCTCTTCCGATCCCGATGGCGGGCTGCTGCGCTACCGCTGGGATTTCGGCGACGGGACGACGGCGGAGACGGTCAATCCGGCCAAAACCTACCGCAAGGGTGCGGTCTATCCGGTGACCCTGACGGTCGAGGACGAATCCAGCTTCGCCCATAGCAGCCATACCGACCGGCTGGTCGTCGTCGTCGATGAATCGCCGATAGCGGAGGCGGGACCGGACCTGAAGGTCTGCGCCAATACCGACGTGCATTTCGACGGCTCCGGCTCCCACGACTTCGACGGCGTGGTCAACCGCTTCACCTGGGACTTCGGCGACGGCAATATCGGCGGCGGCGAGAAGCCGGTCCACGTCTTCCGCAAGCCAGGGAACTACCGTGTCCTCCTGACCATCGAGGGCGACAAGGCGGGCCAGTGCGACAATACCAGCACGGACGAGGTTGCGGTCGAGGTGGCGGCGGCGCCGGTGGCGAAGATCGACGCTCCGGACCGCATCCCGGTCGGCAGCCCGGCCGGGTTCAAGGCGGCGCAGGACGCCGCGATCGCGCACTATCGATGGGACTTCGGCGACGGCGCCTCGGCTGAGGGCCGCGACGTCGAGCACGCCTATGACAAGCCCGGCGTCTATGTCGCCACCCTGTCGGTCGAGCCCGCCGCCGGAGCGACCGCGTGCAACGTGGTTTCGGCGCAGCACAGGATCGTCGCCAACGCGCCGCCGGTCGCGGCAGCAGGACCCGACCGCGTCGTGGCGGTGAACGAGGAGGTGAGCTTCGACGGTTCCGGTTCTTCCGATCCGGACGGGGCGGTCGGCCGCTATCGCTGGGACTTCGGCGACGGCAATTCCGGAACGGGGATGGTTGCCCGGCACCGCTACAGGGAGAGCGGCGACTATACCGTCACGCTGACGGTGACCGACGATGCCGGCCTGCCCAACAGCAGCACCCGGGCGACCGCGAAGGTGACGGTCAATGCGGCTCCCGCGCCGGTTATTTCCGTCGCCGGAGGGGCCTGCTTCGGGCGGCCGTTCGGGCTGGACGCCCGGCAATCCAGCGACCCGGATGGAGCGATCCGGAACTTCGAGTGGGACCTGGGCGACGGGGCGAAGGCGTCGGGCGCCGAGATCTCCCATGTCTTCAGCGATCCCGGCGTCTACAACGTGGTGCTGACCGCCGACGACGGCGCCGGGCTGGCGAACAGCCGGCGGGCCGCATCGAAGGCGCTGCACGTCAACCGTCCGCCCTCGGCCTCCGCCGGACCGGACCGGAGCGTCTGCGCCGGCGAGACCGTCGCCTTCGACGGCGGCGGCTCGATCGACTGGGACGGCAAGCTGACGGAGTACCGCTGGGACTTCGCCGACGGGACGACGGGCTCGGGCGTCAAGGTCTCGCACGCCTTCAGCCAGCCGGGGACGTACCCCGTCAGGCTGACGGTCAAGGACGATTCGAATTCCTCCTGCGCCGAGGCCGAGGCGGTCAGCCGCATCCACGTCAACGCTCCTCCTCAGGTCAGTCTTGGCGGCGACCGGGAGGCGTTTGCCGGAGGAGCGCATGACCAGCTGCTGTTCGACGCTTCCGGGTCGGCCGATCCGGACGGCGCCGGTTTGGAATACACCTGGGACCTGGGCGACGGCACGTCGCGGTCGGGCGAGAAGCTGCGTCATGCTTATGACAAGCCCGGCGTCTACAAGGTGAAGCTGACCGTGCGCGACGGCACGGGGCTGTCCTGCGGGCAGACCGTCGGCGGCATGACCGTGACGGTGCGCGGGCGGGACGAGCCTGCCGGAGAGCTGACGGCCGATCAGGTCACGGAGCGCCCAAGCGGTGAGCGCCGCGCCACGGCGCGGCGCTGAGGGAGGCGGGGAGAAGACCGGTGCGGACCAGGATCAGCCTGCGCAACAAGCTTCTGATCTTCGCGATCCTGATCGCGGTCGTACCGCTGGTCGTAGCAGGACGGAGCATGATCCGGATCGCCCAGGACGAGCTGAAAAGCTCGGCCAACGGCGAGCTGGTGGCGGTGGCCGAGCAGCTGGTGTCGGAGATCAACGACCGGTCCGAACGGACGTGGCTGGCGCCGCTGCTGCTGATCCGCAACGCGCTGGACGACGAACGGCTGGGCGTGCCGGAGAAGATCGCGCTGCTGACGCTGGGCATCAAGGACATCCCGGAGTTCGCGGCCTTGCAGATCACGGTCGAGGGGGCGCCGGTCCCCGTCGTCGTGACCAACAGCATCTTCTCCAAGCGGCTGGCGGCCGCCGGGCTGGACCCGCTGGCCGTGCTCCGCCTGCCGGCCGAATCCGTGCGGGCCGTGTCGAGCACCGGCGAGTTCTATGTCGGCGACGCCACCCATGTCCGGGAAACGGACGACTGGCTCACGACCATCGTGCTGCCGCTCCGAACCCGCTTCGCCGGAGCGTCGTCGGTGCTGTCGGTGCGGGTCGACCTGGACCGCACCCGGCGCTTCCTGGAGGTCCATCCCTTCGCGAAGACGGGCTTCGTCACGATCGTCGATGCCCAGGCGCGCCGGGTCTTCGACCCTGGACGGGCCGATCTGGGCGGCGTCTCGCTGGTGGCGGAAGCGGTGGGCTTGCTGAACGGCGGGACCCGGACGATCGCCGCCGGCCCCTATGTCCGGCCGGACGGCGAGCCGATGCTGGGAGCCTACGCTTTCCCGCGCGCCTTCGACTGGGCGATCCTGGTGGAGAAGCGGCAGCGCGACGCCTATATCGCCGTCGACCGCATGATCGACAGCCTGCTGCGCTGGACCGTGGCGGGACTGGCGGTAGCCGGGCTCGGGGCATTGCTGCTGGCGTTCCGGATCAGCCGTCCGATCGTCGAGATCGACCGCGTCGCGGGGGAGGTCGCCAAGGGGAACTTCCAGGCGCGCGTCCAGGGTGTCCGCTCCCATGACGAGATCGGCGAGCTGGCCCGGCGGATGGACGACATGGTGGTCGGCTTGAACGAGCGTTTCCACCTTCAGAAGTTCGTTTCCGGCGGGACCATGCTGGCGATCCGCGATTCCGGCGGCGGGATCAGGCTGGGCGGCCAGCGCCGTCGGGCCACGATGCTGTTCTCCGACATCCGGGGCTACACCGCCTTTTCCGAGCGCGTCGATCCGGAAGTCGTGGTCGAGATGCTGAACCTTTACTTCCAGCATCAGGCGGAGATCATCCAGCAGCACGGCGGCGACGTGGACAAATATGTCGGCGACCAGCTCCTGGCGGTCTTCCAGGGGGAGGGCATGGTCGAAAACGCCCTGCGCGCCGCGATCCGCATCCAGGAACACACGGCCGAGCTCGGCCGCCAGCATCCCGAATGGGGCTTGGCCCTGGGCATCGGCATCAATGCCGGGGATGTCGTGATGGGGGCGATGGGGAGCACCGACCGGATGGACTACACCGTCCTTGGCGACAACGTGAACCTCGCGGCCCGATTGTGCTCCCACGCCGGACCGGGACGCATCCTGCTGAGCGAGAGTGCCCGGGAGGCGGTGGACACCTGTCCGGAGTTCACGACCTCGGCGCTGCCGCCGCTGGCCGTCAAGGGGAAGCGGGCGCCTGTCCCGGTCTTCGAGGCGTGGCGGCGGGAAACGATGGATCTGCCGTCGTAACCCGCCGGCCATGATGCCGCCTCGAAGACCGGGACTCCTGGCGCCTCGGCCTGGGTCAGCGCTTCTGGTCGAGCCTCTCGCTCG
>NZ_JCACHA010000672.1:0-595 GCF_059503625.1 Skermanella sp. | reverse complement strand
GACAGGCGCTCGCTGAAGCTGAGCAGTTCCTTCAGGTTGTCCTGAAGGTAGCGGTTCTGGATGTCGAGCAGATCGTTGGGACTGCGGGCCGAGGCGAGCTGCTGCATCATCTCCGTCTGCCGCTTGGCAGAGTGCTTGGCGTATTCCGCGCATTCCGACGCGGCGCTGCGGGCGCCCGAGGCCATCGCTTCGGCGATGCGCTTCATCATCTCGAAGTTCTGGCCGGAGCGCTGGATCATCTCCTGGGAGACCTTGGCCGACATCCCCGCCATATCGGTCATGTTGCCCATCTGGTTGCGAAGCTGGTCGGCGCCCTGACGCAGGGCGTCCTCGGCCTGCCTGGTGCCGGCTTCCTGTGCTGCTCTGGCACTGCCCTTGGATTTCTCGTCAGCCATAACTTCCTCCCTCCGCTGGTCTGCATTGGTGTTCGCACGGAATAAACACACGGCGGCGAAAAAGGTTGTTTATGGAAATTTATTGGAGATACCGCGTGTGAATGGCACAAGCGGATATCTGTTCGGCGGGAAATACATCCGCGAAAGACTAAAAATTGGGCGCACTACAATCAATACGGCCGTCGAACCGAAGACGAGAG
>NZ_JCACHA010000671.1:0-12856 GCF_059503625.1 Skermanella sp. | reverse complement strand
GGGATCTGAGCTTTCAAAGCCTACGCGCAATCAAGGACTTGCGCGTGATCTTGAGGGGCGCGGCCAGCAGGAAAACGGCTGCGCCCTCTCGTTTCCTCCTGCATCCATTACCGCGTCGATGTCATGCGAGGAAGATTTCTCATCTTCAACGTCTTCATCGGGACCTGGGCCAATGGCATTGGCTACGCAACAGCTTCTCACGGTGCAGGCACCACCGTGCCGGCGGACAGGACCAGACTGACCGTGTCGTTTTACGGACCTCCGCGGCGCACATCGACGGAGGGACAAGCAGCTGGCGCCCCTTGCACCTGACTCAGTCCGGATATGCCAGCCTCCCCAAATCATATTCACGACCAGGACGTTCGTTTCTTACCGCATCATCGATCCTGAAGCTGCATCGCCCACTGTGTTTGGCCGCAATAGCAATGTGAAGCTGAGTTACCTGTACGACTCCTTCAGGAACGTTAGCGCTTCCCGGCCGGGTAGGAGAACCAAGATCACGCCAGTGGACGAACTGCATTTAGAAACACTCCCACATGCCACTCAAGACACCAGTTTCCATAACAGAACAACGAACTCGTTGCGCAGGTTCCTCTCTCCGCCTGCTTAAAGAATATGTACCCCGAATTTCTCAGGGACTTGCAGGCGGAATAGTTCATGCGTATGAACCGTCTGGAGACAGGAAACAACCTTTGTGCTACCAAAATATTAACATCCTCAGCCAGGAGGGCGACCATGCACGATCATGCCCTCTACTCTGTTGAGCGCATGGCTCCCCTTGCCTTCTGCATCCTCGTATCGCTGATCAGCCTGACCGCGAGCCGTCCCCTCGGAATCTTCAGGTTGGCGGCGTGTTGGATTGCTTGAACGGCGCGAATCCGCTGTGAGGCGGCCATGACGACCTCGACCAGGGCTCCCTACGTCGGCCACCGCTTTTCTCCGGAGCTGATAAGCTACACGGTCTCACTGTATTTTCGAATCCCCCCGAGCTTTCGGATAGCCAAGGCGATGCTGGGCTTCCGCGGCTTCGAGGTCAGCGACGAGAGGTCAGCCATGGGATGATCTGGCCGTGAGGTTTGAAATTCGGCCAGGAGTTGGTGAACATCGTGCGTCGGCTGCTGCCGTCACCCGGCGACAAGTGGCACATGCATGAAGTCGCGCCCAAGGTTGCCAGCAAGGCGAACTATCTGCGGCGCGCGGACCTGCGGCTCTCCTTGACCCCCCCCTGCCCTCTCACCTCCGCCTGCATCTCGACGGTTGGGTTCACGAGGCTGTTGGCAACATTGAGTTCGGTTCCTGTACAGTGCGGCAGAAGGATCCGATGCGCCGTCGGTGGATTGGACGCCTGAGGGGGCATGAGGGATGCGGGGGCAACGGTTACGAATACGGTGCGGCTTTCATTACTGCGGCAAACCTAGTCACCATGTCCTGTGTCTCAAGACCTTAAACCGGTCTTTTGCGCTGATTTTTCCTCTTGTGCGCTTATGCAGCGGTATCGGGGTCCTTTATCGAAGCCTTTCAATGCAATTCAATCGACCCTGTGCGGAACCGCACAGGGTTTTCAGGGCCGCGGAAGTTTGCATCGATCACGCCTGATACCAGTTCTCCTGACTGGACCAAATGCAGTGTGCGGTTCCGCACACAGGTTCACGGATAATCGACGGAGCCAATCAGGCAGTGATTGACAGATCAGATCACGCAATAGAAACATCGACGCAGATCGATCGACCTGGGCGGAGAAGCGGTGATGGCGCGTGCAGCGAAGAAAAAGGCGGAGGCGGCGGACGCTGTTCCAATGGAGGAGCTTACGGCCGAGCTGTCCGTCGAGACATCACCGAAAGCAGCCGCCAAGCCACCGGCAAAGTCCGTTGGCAAATCCGCCAAAGCGTCCGATCCGAGGCGGACGTTCGTCCTGGCGGTCACGAACCTGAAGGGCGGGGTCGCCAAGACGACAACCGCCTGCAATGTCGGCTGGGGGCTGACCGACTCAGGCCTCAGCTGCCTGATCGTCGATCTCGACATGCAGGCAAATGCCACCTCGGACCTTGGCTTCGATATATCCCAGATCCAGGAGAGCGGGCTCAGCATGGCAGCGGTCCTTCGCGGCCAGCATGACATGGACGATATCCTGCTCCAGTACAGCGACACCAACCTCTGGGTGGCGCCCAGCGCCAAGGCTTTGACCGATGTCGAGCGCCAACTCAGCACGGAGATCGGCGGCGAGAAACGGCTGTTCCAGAAGGTCAGCAGCGTCAGCGGCCGTTTCGACGTCGTCATCTTCGATTGCGGCCCCAACCTCAACCTGCTGACGATCAACGCGCTCAGCATGGCGGACTTCCTGATCATCCCCGTACAAACCGAATATCTGGCGGCGCACGGCACGCTAAGCCTGCTCGACACAGTCTCCCAGGTCCGCGACAACTACAATCCCGGACTGACCATCCTGCCGATCCTGCCCACGATGTTCAGCGAGCGGAACAGCCAAGAGCAGGCGACCTTGGGGGAACTGCGCCAGCTCGTTTCCGACATCGTCCCCATCTTCGATCCAGTCCCGCGCGCCACCGTGTTCTCCAAGGCCTCGGCATCCGGGCACCCTGCCCTCCGCGCCAGCGGGCGTTCCAAAGCGGTCGGAACCTATCGGAATTACGTAAAGATGATCCTGTCCAAGATGAAGGCGGCACGAACCACCAGCAAGCAGGCGGACTGACCCATGGCAAATCTTCTCGCGCGGCGTGAGCCGACCAGCATGCAACGGCAGGCCAAGGCGCTTGTCGCCAAGGTCGGGGAAGCGGACCCCAATGGGCGGCAGCAGCGGATTCCCATAGCCAGCATCAGACCGAACCCTAACCAGCCCCGGAAGAACGTCGATCAGTCGAAGATCGTCGCCCTGGCCGAGAACATCCGCCGGGTCGGGCTGATCAATCCGGTTACCGTCGTTTATCGCGATGGTGGCGAGTACGAACTCCGAGCCGGTCAGCGCCGGCTGCTCGCCCATCAGCACCTTGGCGAGACCACGATCCTCGCCCGCGTCTTCCTGACGTCGGATCCGGCGGTCGCCATCGCGGAGAACCTGCTGCGCGAGGATCTGGACGTCGTGGAAACAGCCTTGGCGATCCGCGACATGATGGAGCAGATGGGCGTCGAGGATCAAAGCCAGATCGCCGACCTCGTAGGCATGGAGCGCTCGCGGATCAGCCGCTTCCTCGGCGTTCTCCGCATGCCGCAGGACATCCTGGACGACTACAGGGACAAGGCCGACGAGATCTCCGCGACACGGTTGTTCGAAGTAGCTTCCGGCGGATCGGACGAGCGCCAGCGCGTTCTCTGGGAACTGGCCAAGGCCGGTCTGACGGAGCGCGAGCTGCGCGAGGCCAAGCGCAGCGCAGCGGGGAATGAGGCCGACGCCGAAGCCGGTCAGGGCGAGACACGTTCGAGCGGGCCGTCCCCATCGCGGGACCGGGCCGCGCGTCCGCTGAAGATGGGCAAGAAGTTGCTGGATATGATCGAGCGCTTGTCACTCACGATAGGGCACCTGGACGGCACCGGCGACCGGATCGATGAAGACCATCGCTTGCAACTGGAGACTCTGCGGGAGCGTATCGATCGGATCCTGAAACGGTAGGGCAGGGGAAGTCGGTAATCGTGTGCGGAACCGCACAGGCGACTTTGCCACATCGATTTGGACTGGCTGTGCGAAGACGCCCGCGATTCTGGAGGTTGGACCCTGTGCGGGCATCGGGGTGCATCTCTCCTGCTGCCAGACATCGAACGCCCGGGACCGCTGTTCTGGTGAATGGGACCAAGGGTGGAGAGGAGTTGCTCGGCCCGCCACGGCGACCCGTGGTGTTCGATGCGCCGTCGGCGCAGGCGGATCGGACGGATGCGAACTCTCCGCCTTGTCGTTGCCTTGTCGTCCAAACACCGGGTTTGTCGATATTCGCCATGCCGGACGATCGTCTGCTTGATCGCCGCGTAGCTCTCCAGCTCGGCCGGTTGCCACAACACGGAGTTCAAGCCTTTCATCATCGTCCTGAAGAAGCGCTTGGCTGTCTTGCTGTTGCTCCGGCCTGGAAGCGCAGCGGCTGGAGCAGGGCAGGGGGAGGCTATCGGCAGCGAGCGGCTGCAGAGCGTGCCGCTGGTGACCTATCAGGAGTATGGCAATGACTATGCCGTTGTCGTTCAGCGACCTGCGACACAACTTGCGAACCTGTTCGGCAACGGGATATGGCGCCCCGGTCCGACCAGAGAGCTACCTTGAGCTGCTTTTTAGACCCTAAAGACCTACAATAAGTTGCGCCATGATCTCAGCCAAGTTATGGCCGAGCAGAGCAAGCGGGATCAGGAGAACAGCACAAGCGGCCAATGTCAGGATAGCCGCCGACGCTCGCATCCGCCCGCCAAGCACGCGCATCGGCCGGACGTGCAGCGGCCAAGCCGAGATGGTGAGGAGGGTGCCCCAAAGCAGCGCCGACAGGAACGGCTGCATCACCAGAAAGACCCCGACCGCAGGATCAGCGGACAGACCAACACCGCCGCGGGCCCGATCAAATGGTTGTTGGGATTGTTCCGAAGGCGGCTGCCAAGGCCGGCGGCATGGGCCGCGCGTCCCAAATGTCTGCTCGTCATGTTCGGCAGTTCCCTGACAAAGCAAACGGAGTTCCCGACTTTGCATGGCCAACATCGTTCGAAATAAGAAGCTGTGATGGTTGGAAAAAGAATAGAGTTCTCAGGATCGGCGTCTCCATACGCCGATGGAAGCAGCTTACTGTAACGAGGCGCTTCATGGCGGCCGAGCCACCGGGATACCGTTGCCTGCTACCGTTGCGGAGTTGCGACGCAGTGCTGGCTGCTGGAGAATCCGTTGCAGTCTGGCTGTCACTGATCGTCCGGCAGTCCGGCGGGTATCTCACAAGCCAGAGGCCGCGAGTTGACGCTTGCGGCCATTCGACGGAGGCACTCCATGACAATGCTTGATCTTCCAGGGAAATGGGGCGTCGATTGCTGTGCCAAGGGGTTTGCCCTCGCCATGGACGTTTCCTGCCAATCGTTCATCCGCATGACGAAGCTGGCCGAGCCGCTGATGATCGATGGCGGCTGTCTGATGACGGTCACGTTCGTCGGCGCTGAAAAGGTAGCCGAACACCACAACATGGCGGCGCGCGCGGCGTCGGGCACCGACCGGTTCGACGATCTGCTTGAGCGCACTGCCGGGCGGGCGCCGACCCACCACCTCGTCACCGTCGAGGATGCCGGCCCGTGCGCCGCATTCCTGGCGAACGACGCCGCGAGGCAGTTGACCGGACTGCCGCTCCATATCGACGGCGGTTACCATCTTGTCGGGTAGGAACCGGCTGGGTCAGCAGCTGGCCATCGCCTTCGCCATGCTTGTTCTGCTACTTTTGCCGATGCTGCCATCCGCCATGGCGCAGCCGGTGGAGGACGCAGCCGGCAATCAGGTCGATACCCTGCTGCGAGCATTCCCAAACGGGCTGACGCTGGAGCAGGCAGATGCCGTGCTTGGCGTGATGGACGAGGCTGAACTGCGCCGCGCCTTGCGGCCGCGGCTGCTGGCCGGCCCGGAAGAGGCCAAGCCCTCCGCGGTGGAAACCGCGCCACTGGCGGCCTATGCGCATCGGATCGATGCCGTGGCTGCGGCCTTTCCGCAGGTGCCTAGGGCAATAGCGGATGCCTTTGCCCGGCCGAATGGGCGGGATGCCGCCGTCAGCCCTGCAAAACTCGGTCTGTCGATCCTGTTCCAGCTCGCCGTCGGGACAGCGGCTCTGCTGGCTGCTCGGCGGCTATTGCCCGAACCAAAGTCCGGCGGCACAGCCCTATCGCGCTCCGCCCGCAGTCTCGGCATCCATGCGGTGCGAGCCGCCGCGTTCCTGATGGGGCTGCTGCTGGCATACGCAATCCTGCGGCCCTCGCATCCCGCAGCCCCGGCAATCCTGATCGCGGTGCTGCAAGCGGCGGTTACCGTGTTCATCACCGATCTGGTGACCCGTTTCCTGTGCGCGCCGAACCACCCGGACAGACAGCTGCTGCCGGTGGGCAGCGAGGGTGCCCGATCGATCCATCGGACAGCGGTTGTCACCGCCATGCTCACCGCGGCGGCGCTGGGTCTCGCGGATCTGCTCGGCGCGCTGGGTATGGCATATGACCCGCTGATCGCCCTGGTCCTTCCAATCAGCACGACACCGTTCATCTACTTGTTCTATCGGCTGTGGACCAGCCGGCCTGCCATGGTCCATGCGCTTAGCGAACATCTCGGACTGGAAACCCGAGAAGCTCCGACCCTGGTCTTGGGCTTGGCGCTGGCGACCCTTTACCTTGTCGGCCTTTGGCTTGCGGCCGCGTCCGCTGCCCTGAAACTGGAAACCGGGATAGGACTGCGCCTGCTGCTGAGCCTGTTTCTGTCGGCAGCCGTACCCTTGCTGGCGTTGATGCTCCGGCGCCCGATCATCCGGTTCTACCGGACGGTCGGCGAACAGCCGGACAGCAGGGCGGTTCTCCGTCTGATGCGCGCGGTATGGGCAGCCCTGATGGTCCTGGGAGTGGTGGGAACGGCCTTCATCTGGGGCTTCGACCCGAGCGAACATGCCGGGCTGGGGGGTATCGTCCTGCGCCTGCTGTTCGACATCGGTGTCGTCCTGCTGCTCGGTTATGTCGGATGGGAGCTGCTGACCCGGTCGTTCGATCGGGTGATGTCGGCAAACAGCTTAGGGGACCAGCGTACCGTCCAGCGCATGGCGACCCTGCTGCCGTTGGTCCGAAAGTTCCTGCAGGTCGTGCTGATCGCCATCGTCGTCATGATCGTGCTGTCCTCCATGGGTATCGCGATCGGCCCCTTGCTGGCGGGGGCCGGCGTTGTCGGTATCGCGGTCGGGCTGGGGGCACAATCGACCATAGCCGATGTGCTGTCCGGGATATTCTTCCTGCTGGAGGACGCCTTCCATATCGGCGACTATGTGGAGGTCGGCAATCTGCGCGGCACTGTCGAGGGGATCTCGCTACGCTCGCTCAAGTTGCGCCACCAACGCGGCGCAGTCCACACCCTGCCGTTCGGCCAGATCAAGGCGTTGACCAACCAGACGCGTGATTGGTCCCTGATGCGGCTGGAGTTTCGCGTTGCACCGGATACCGACCTGTCCTTGGTCAAGCGGATCATCAAGGAGATCAGCAAGGAACTTCAGGCCGATCCGGAGATGGGGCCCAGCTTCATTGAGCCGCTGAAATCGCAGGGCGTGCGCCGCGTGGAGGATGACGCCGTGATCATCGGCATCAAATACGTTACCAAGCCCGGCGAACAGTTCGTCATCCGGCGGGAAGCCTATCAGCGCATCCTCAAGGCTTTCAAGCAGAGCGGGATCGACTTGGTCGGCCGTGGCGTGGTCGTGCGGGTAGACGATCCTCATGCCGGCGAGCGCGCAGCCGGCTTCGCCGCCTCGCAGGCAATCCGTAACGTGCTTGAGGATAAGACCAATGCCGATTGAGGTTCGATGGCCTTTATAGGCCACTTGACTGAGATGCCGCGCTTAGCTCTCCGTCGGCGTAAGCTCCCGCATGCTCCCGGCGCAGGAGATCGATGACGCGGTCGCGTTCCAGATCGCAAAGGATCGTGCCATAGCTCTGGCATTTGCGCCAAGCCCAGTCATCCACGCCGAGAACGCCTAATTCCGGCACTGGATCAAGCCTGCCGCCTACGAGTTCGGTCACTCCAAAGCGCCGGGATCCTCGGGTGAAGCCGATCGCATACCGACCGGCATCCAGGCTTCGGTCGGGATCGAGTTGATGGAGGCGCCGCCGATCACGCCGACGCCGTGGGTCGTGCCCTTGGGCACCTCGATCCCGGCAAGGCCCTGCATGGCAACGACCAGACTGGCCCGACGCCTTGAACTCCGTAACCGCTGGCGGACGGCGCGGGATGGACGCCGTTCGCTGCGGGGAAATATGGATTATCCTGCGAACCGTGCTTCGGGTACGCCCTGGATTCCGAGGCCGGTGATCGCGAAGAGGCTGCCGCGCAGCTGGCCGTCATCGGGGAAGCGCGGCAGCGGCGGCTTGGCCATCGAGGTCACGTAGAGGACATCGAGATCGGGACCGCCGAACATGATGCTGGTCACCTTCTTGACCGGCATGTCGATCTCGCGGTCGAGCGATCCGTCGGGAGCGAATCGCAGCAGTTTTCCGCCATAGACCAGCGCCGACCAGACATATCCCTCGGCATCCACCGTGGCGCCGTCAGGCGCGCCGTCGCGGCCTTCGAACGACGTGAAACTGCGGCGGTTGGAAACGGCGCCGGTCTCTGTATCGTAGTCGTAGGCGCGGATCTCGCCGGACCAGGTATCCGTGAAGTACAGCGTCCTGCCGTCCGGGCTCCAGCACGGGCCGTTGCTGACGATGATGCCGGTATCGATCCGGTGAACGCTGAGATCGGGATCGAGCCGGTAGAGATTGGCGTTCGGGCCTTCCTCCATGCAGTCCATCGATCCGGCCACGAAGCGGCCCTGGCGGTCGACCTTGCCGTCGTTGAGCCGGTTCTGCGGCCGGTCCGGTTCGGGGTCGTGGATCAGCTCGACGTCACCCGTCTTGAAATCCAGGGTGTGGAAGCCGCGCTGCAAGGAAACGATGGCTCCGCCATCCCGGCGCAGGCACATCGACCCGATCTTCTGCGGCACGTCCCAGCAACGGATCTCCCTGCCGTCTTCGGTGCAGCGGAAGACGCGGCCGTCGAAGCTGTCGATCCAATACAGCCGCTGCTCCTCGACATCCCAGAGCGGGCCTTCGCCCAGCGTCGTCTTTACGTCGGCCAGCACTTCGATACGCATTGTTTCCTCCCGTTTTTCCGATCGTCTTTCAGTTCGCCGGCCGCTTCCCCAGGGGTGCAGCCGGCTCTATTATTCCGCAATGTCCGCCGCCGCCTTGCGCTTGTGGCGGACCAGCGCCATCAGGCGGCGGTCGCGCCAGCGCTGGCGCTCGGCCAGCTTCGTTGCGGGCAGGCGCTCGCGCCGCTGCGCCTCGATGCCGTCGAGGACCGGACCCGTCCAGTCCACCCGGCGCTGCATGCTCTGCCCCAGCCGTTCGTACAGCCGTCCGTAGCGCCCGACATAGTCGCGGATGCCTCCGGGCGCGTTGAGATCAATGGTTTCGAACGGACCGATGAACGCCCAGCGCAGTGCCAGCCCTTCCCGCAGCCCGATATCGATGTCCTCGACCGAGCAGTAGCCGTCCGCCACCAGCCGGAACGCCTCGTCGAGCAGGGCGCCTTGCAGCCGGTTCATCACAAAGCCGTCCAGTTCCCGCTTCATGACGATCGGCGCCTGTCCGATGCCGCGTATCACCGTTTCGGCGGCGGTCATGGTTTCGGCCGAGGTCCAGGGCGCCGGGACGAGCTCCACCGCCGGGACGAGATAGGGCGGGTTGATCGGATGGGCGACCAGACAGCGTGCCCGTCCCGGCAGATCCGCCGTGAAGTCGGACGGCACGATGGCCGAGGTGGAGCTTGCCAGGATGGCATCGGGCGGTGCGAGCGCATCCAGCCGCGTCCAGAGCTCGCGCTTGACCTCGACATCCTCCGGCGCGTTCTCCTGCACCCAGCGGGCGCCGTCCAGCGCCGCTTCCAGGGTGGTGGCGGCGCTGATCAGGCTGCGCGCTTCCGACACGCTCCGCCCTTGCAGGAGATCCTCGGCGGCGAGATCGCCGAGCAGGTTCCCGATGGTCGCAAGACTGGCCTCGGCAGCGCCTTCCGCCGGGTCCCACATGACCACGCGCCAGCCGGCGCGGGCAAAGGCGATGGCCCAGGAGCGTCCGATCAATCCGCTGCCGACGATCGTGACCTGTTCGGATTTGGCCGGTTCAGACTTGGCCGGTTCAGACATGGGGGGTTCCTCAGTTGAGTTTCTGCATTGCATCGATTGCGGGACGTCAGTTCGACCGCTCGCGGAGCGCCAGCACGGCGCCCAGGACGACGAGGCCGAAGATGATGTCGCGGACGGAATGGGGCAGGGTGGTCCCGGCCAGCAGGGTCGATAGCGCCATCAGCAGCAGCACGCCGCCCAGCATGCCGAGATAATGGCCGCGCCCGCCGGTGATCAGGCTGCCGCCGACGACCACCACGGCGATGGACGGCAGGAGATACTCGTCGCCCATGCCCAGGCTTGCCTGACCGCTGAAGCTGGCCAGCAGAATGCCGACCAGGGCGGAGCAGAGCCCCGACAGCGCGTAGACGCTGATCAGCGTGCCGCCGACGCCGACGCCGCTGAAACGCGCCGCCAGCGGGCTGTTGCCGACCGCATAGACCCGCCGGCCGAAGGTGGTGCGGCCCAGCAGGACCACGGCTGCGGCGACGAAGGCCGCGACCAGCCAGACCGCCGGCGTCAGGCCCAGGAAACGGCCGGTCATCATCCAGCGCATGGCCGGCGACGCGAAGCCGTCGGGCGTGCCACCGCTGTAGATCAGCGCCGCCCCCTGGAGGATGCCGTTCATCGCCAGTGTCATCACGATGGGCGGCAGCCCGAACAGCACGATGCCGACGCCGTTCAGGGCACCCAGGCCGGCTCCGAGCGCCAGGCCCAGCGGAACCGCCCACAGCGCCATGTCGTCCGATCCGCGCACCAGGCCGGCGACCACGATGCCGACCAAAGTGATCATCCACGGCACCGACAGGTCCAGCCCGCCGGTCAGGATCGCGGCGCCCTGTCCCAGGGCCAGGATGACCAGGAAGGAGGAAAGGACGATCAGCGAGTTGAAATAGCCGGGATTGGTCAGCGTATTGCCGTGGACGATCTCGGTGATGATCAGCACCAGGATGAAGCCGACATAGGCCGGGACGATGTATTGCAGGGTTTCGCGGTGGCGCGCCAGCCAGCCGGGCAGGGGTTCCCGCGCGGTGCGCCGGGCGCCCTCGGCCAGCCGGGGGACCATCGGCGTCGCCGGATGGTCGACGGCCCGCGTGCCGGTCCGCCGGGCCTGGAGCTTCAGCAGACCCAGGCGGATGTAGTCGGCCAGCGGCGAATGACGGCTCAGCGAGGCGCCGAGCACGGCCAGCACCAGCAGCGCGCCTTCCGCGATGGAGCTGTAATAGGCGGAGACGTTCAGGACGAGCAGGATGTTGACCGCGATCATCAGCGTATAGGCGCCGATGATCGACCCGATGGCGCCGCCCCGGCCACCGCCTAGCACGGTGCCGCCCAGGGCCACCGCCGCGAAGATCTGCAATAGCATCGAACGGCCGATCAGCGGGTCCGCCGACCCGGTCTGGGCCGAGACGAAGGCTCCCGCAGCACCATAGAACATGCCGGCCAGCACATAGGCGCGGAACTTGATCCACCGCGTCGGCATGCCGGCGGCTGATGCCGCCTCCTCGTCGCTGCCGACCGCGTAGAGGCCGACGCCGAAGCGCGTGTTCCGGATCAGCAGCCAGACCAGGGCCGCCACCGCGACCACCACGACCGGGGCCGGCAGTATCCCCGGAATGGCGTCGCCGGTCAGGAACGCCATGAATTCGGGCGCTATGGCGCCGCCGGGCGTGTCCATGATCAGCAGGATCAGCCCCTGGATGATGAACATCGTCGACAGCGTCACGACGATCGGTTGCAACCGCACATAGGCGATCAGGAAGCCGTTGACGGCGCCGACCGCGGCGCCGATGCCGAGCGCGCAGAACCCGAACAGCACCTGCGACGTCAGATCGGTGCCCATGCCCGAACCGAGCACGACGTTGACCAGCGACACCACGGCGCCCGCCGACAGGTCGAATCCCCCCGTCAGCACGACGACGGTCTGGCCCATGGCGGCCAGCGCCAGGGCGGCGCCGCCGGCCGACATGAAGCCGAATTCGAAATAGCTGAAGCTGTCGGAGATCAGCGTGACGGTGCCGAACAGGATGGCGAAGACCGCCAGGGCGATCAGGATGCCGCGATGCCGGGCGAGCATCGGACCCCAGTTGGCGCCGGCGGGCCGGGACGGCAAAGCCGTGATGCTCATGCTACGTTTCCTTCGGCGACGTTTGCTGCGGCGGCGCTCGCCTTGACGGGACGCGGCCCGCCGAGGGCGGCGCGCATGATCCGCTCTTCCTCGATGGCGTCGCCCTCCAGCTCCTCGACGATCCGTCCGCCATACATCACCAGCACCCGGTCGCAGAGATTGACCAGCTCCGTGATTTCCGTGGAATAGAAGAGGATCGAGCCTCCCGCCGCCGCGAAGTCGCGCATCAGCACGTAGAGCTGATGCTTCGTGCCGATATCCACCCCGCGCGTCGGATCGAACATCAGCAGCACCCGGCTGCCGGTCAGCAACCACTTGCCGATGGCGATCTTCTGCTGATTGCCGCCGCTGAAGGCGCCGGCACGGGTGTAAAGGGCGCGCGGATGGACTTCGACCTGATCGAGCACGCGGGCGACGGCCGCTTCCTCGGCCCTTCGGTCGACGAAGCCGGCACGGGAGAACCGGTCGAGCACCGGCAGCGAGACGTTGAAACAGCCGTCGCGCTTGAGGAACAGGCCCTCGGTCTTCCGCTCTTCCGGGACCAGGGAGATGCCGATGTTGGACCGGATCGCGTCCTGCGGCGAGGCGAGCGTGACCGGGCGGCCATCGACCTTGATGGTGCCGGCCGTAAGGTGCTCGAGGCCGAAGCAGGCATGGAACAGTTCCTGCTGCCCCATGCCTTGCAAGCCGGCGATACCCAGGATCTCTCCCGGCCACAGGTCGAAGCCGGCATCCCGCAGCTTGCCGCCGGTGACGAGGCCGCTGGCGCCGAGTACGGGAACGGCGCCGGGTGCCCGCCGGCTCTTCGGCGGCTTGGGCGGGAACGTGGCGGACAGCGAACGGCCGATGATCATGCGGATCACCTCGTCGT
>NZ_JCACHA010000670.1:1131-12978 GCF_059503625.1 Skermanella sp. | reverse complement strand
CGTTAAGCGCATCCTGTTCGCCAGTTCCAACCATGCCATCGGCATGCATACGGTGGACGAGACGCTGGGGCTCGACTGCGACTTCCGGCCCGACGGCTTCTACGGCCTCAGCAAGGTCTGGGGCGAGGCGATGGCCCGGATGTACTGGGACAAGCACGGGATCGAGGGCATCAGCGTCCGGATCGGCTCCTACCAGAAGCGTCCGATGGAATTCCGCCACCTCAGCACATGGCTGGGACACGACGACTTCCTGCACATGATCATGCAGGCGATCACCGTTCCCTCGGTCGGCTACCTGACGGTGTGGGGCGTCTCCGCCAATACGCGGAGCTATTGGGACAACAGCGGCGCCGAGCGGCTGGGCTACGAACCCACGCAGAACGCGGAGGACTTCGCCGCCGAGATCCTCAAGCAGCCCAACCCGCTCGATCCGATAGCACAGCGCCACCACGGCGGCAGCTTCGTCACCATGGACTACACGCCGCAGGACAGCCGTCCGGGGCCGCTGACGCCCGATGGCGCCGGCGGCTGAGGCGGCATGCCGTGCCGATCCAGACCGTCGCGTCCCAGCGGCTCTACCAGCAGGTCGCCGGCCAGCTCGGCGAGCTGATCCGGCAGGGCGAGTTCCTGCCGGGAGACCGCCTTCCGCCGGAACGCGACCTCGCCCGCCAGCTCGGCGTCAGCCGCCCGACCGTGCGCGAGGCCATGATAGCGCTGGAGATCGCCGGTCTGGTCGATGTCCGGACGGGCTCCGGCGCCTATGTCCGGAAGGCTCCCTCCAGCGGCGTCATGCCGTTCGCGCCACCCGACATCGGCCCCAGTCCATTCGAATTGATAGCAGCCCGCCGCCTGATCGAACCGGAAGTGACGTTCACCGCTGCCGGCTGCATGCATGCCGGCTTGCTGGCAGGAGTCGCAGAGACGCTCGACCTGATGCGAACCGGCATCGCTGCCGGGCACGGCGTCCAGGCCGCCGACCGGCTGTTCCACACCCGCATCGCGGCCGCGACCGGCAACACGGTGCTGGCCGCCGTCGTGGAACAGCTCTGGGACAGCACGTTCGAGCCGATCTTCGAAGGCCTGAGCCGGCGTACCGGCCTGCCGGAGAACCAGCGGGCGGCTCTGGCCGGCCATGTCAGGATCTTCGACGCGCTGGAACGCGGCGACGCCGCCGGCGCCAGGGACGCCATGCACGCCCATCTGGCGGAGGTCGAAACGATCCTGATGGCGGAGGACTGGCCGGCACCCGTATCAGCGCGTGAACCGGCGACCGGCACGGATTGACCGTGATGCCCAACAAGCCCGAACGGGCGTATCTTCAAAGGGAAAGGAAAGTTCATCATGGCGACACAGCAGCGTGACCTACTTAGGGCGATGTTCGATGCGGCCGTCGATGCGGCGCTGCCCGACAAGGTCGTGCCCAAGCACCTGCCGCCGCCGCCCAAGGGCCGCACCATCGTCCTCGGCGCCGGCAAGGCGTCCGCCGCGATGGCGAAAGCGGTCGAGGACCATTGGCCCGGCCCGATCGAAGGGCTGGTCATCACCCGCTACGGCCATGCCGTGCCCTGCCGCCATATCGAGATCGTGGAGGCCTCCCATCCCGTCCCGGATGCCGCAGGCCACGCGGCGGCCCAGCGAATCCTGGAATTGGCCGAGAGCGCCGGGCCGGACGATCTGGTGCTGTGCCTGATCTCCGGCGGCGGTTCCGCCCTGCTGGCGCTGCCGGCGCCCGGCTTGACGCTGGAGGACAAGCAGGCGGTCAACAAGGCGCTGCTGGCCTCGGGCGCAGATATCGGCCAGATGAACGCGGTGCGGAAGCACCTGTCCGCGATCAAGGGCGGACGGCTTGCGGCGGCGGCGCATCCGGCGAAGGTCGTCAGCCTGCTGATCTCCGACGTGCCGAACGACGATCCCTCCGTCATCGCCTCCGGCCCGACCGTCCCCGATCCCTCGACGTTCGAGGACGCCCGCGCCGTCCTGAAGCGCTACGGCATCACCCCTTCGCCAGCCGTCCAGCAGCACCTGGAGCGTGCGGAGGAAGAGTCGCCCAAGCCCGGCGATCCCCGTCTGGCCGACGTGACCAACGTGATGATCGCCACACCGCAGTTCTCGCTGGAAGCCGCCGCCGAGGTCGCGCGCAAGGCCGGCGTGACCCCGCTCCTGCTGGGCGACAGCCTGGAGGGCGAGGCCTACGAGGTCGGCAAGATCATGGCCGGCATCGCGGCCTCCGCCGCGACCCACGGCCACCCGCTGCCCGCCCCCTGCGTGCTGCTGTCGGGCGGCGAGACGACGGTCACCATACGCGGCAAAGGCCGGGGCGGACGCAACGTCGAGTTCCTGCTGGCGACCGCCGTGGCGCTCAACGGCCGTCCCGGCATCTGGGGCATCGCGGGAGACACCGACGGCATCGACGGCGCCGAGGAGGTCGCGGGCGCGATCATCACCCCGGACACCATCGCGCGGGCCGCCGCCAAGGGCATCAGCGCCAAGGAAAGCCTTGCCGACAACGACGGCCACAGCTTCTTCGAGGCGCTGGGCGATCAGGTCGTCACAGGACCGACGCTGACCAACGTCAACGACTTCCGGGCGATCCTGATCGAAGCCCCGGCGAAGGGATAAGGCCGCGACCATGCCCGCCAGCAGCATCGACAAGCAGCCGTTCGGCACCCTGCCCGACGGCACAGCCGTGGACCGCTACCGCCTGACCGGAGACGGCGGGATCGAGGTCGAGATCATCCCGTTCGGCGGCATCGTCACCGCCCTGCGGACGCCGGACCGCGACGGAAACCTCGCCAACGTCGTCCTCGGCCTGCCCCGGCTGGAGGACTACGCGGCCCCCGGCCGCTACTTCGGCGCCATCATCGGGCGCTACGCCAACCGGATCGCGGGCGGGAGGTTCGAGCTGGACGGCACGGAAGTCAGGCTTGCAGCCAACAACGGGCCGAACGCGCTGCACGGCGGGCCGGGCGGCTTCAACCAGCGGCTCTGGCGGGTGGACTCCACCGGCGGCGGCCGGCTGGTCCTGACCTACCGCAGCCCCGACGGCGAGGAAGGCTATCCCGGCACGCTCGACGTGACGGTGACGTACTCGCTGACTGCGGATAACGGCTTGCGGATCGACTACCGGGCCGAGACCGACCGGTCGACGGTGGTCAACCTGACCAACCACAGCTTCTTCAATCTGGCGGGCGAAGGATCGGGCAGCATCGAGGGGCACGAACTGATGCTGAACGCGTCGCGCTACACGCCGGTCGATCGGACCTCGATCCCGACCGGCGAGATCGCGCCGGTCGCGGGGACCCCGTTCGACTTCACCACACCAACCCGGATCGGCGAGAGGCTTCGGGACAGTCACCCCCAGCTCGTCACGACGCGCGGCTACGACCACAACTTCGTGATCGACCGCCACGGCGGAGACGAGCCCGTGCTGGCGGCGCGGGTGGTCGATCCGGCGTCGGGCCGCATCATGGAGGTGCTGACGACGGAGCCGGGCGTGCAGGTCTACACCGGCAACTACCTGGACGGCACGCTGGTCGGAACGGGCGGCGGGACCTACCGGCAGGGTGACGCGCTGTGCCTGGAAACCCAGCACTTCCCCGACTCTCCCAATCGGCCGGAATTCCCCTCGACCCGGCTGAACCCCGGCGAGGTCTTCCGCTCGACCACGATCTACCGGTTCCCGAAACCGGTTTGATCGCTTACGCCCAGATATGGTCGGCGAAGGTCCCCGGCGGCAGGCCGACGGCGTCCACGTCAAGCGTGTGGATCACGGTTCCGTCGGCGGTCCTGCTGGTGAAGATGGTATGGCCGTTCTTCTCGACCGCCGTCGTCTTCAGGTCGATGCCGTGGGCGCCGGTGAAATAGGCCTTCATGATCCGGTCGCCCTCGGCGGCGTTGAAGCCGACGATCCTGTCGTTGCCCAGCTTCGTCGCAGGGTCGTTCCACGGCATGTAGAAGACATCCGCCCCGCCACCGCCCTTGAAGGTTTCGCTGCCGGAGCCTCCCTGGAACAAGTCGGCGTAGTTGCCGCCCGTCACCGCCGCGTTGTCCTTGCCGCCATAGAAGTCCAGGCGGGTGCTGGACGACACCGTGAACGCCTCGATCCCGGTAAAGGAGCCGGCGCCCTCGAACACCGTGGGAGCGCGGTTGCTGTCCTGAAAATAAAGGAAGCCGCCCAGTCCATAGTCGTCGAGATCGATCGCGATGCGGGCCGGAGCGGTATCGAGCGAGTCCGAGAAGGGGTCGGTCCGAACCTCGGTCTTGCCGGCCACGATATGAAGCGTGTCGGCGCCGGTCCCGCCGGAGAACAGCGACGCGGATTCCGACACCAGCCCATATTCCTCCATCACGAGGGTATCGTTGCCGCTGTCCCCGTAAAGATCGTTGGTGCCCTCACCGCCGGACAGGCGATCGTTGCCGGTACCGCCATAAAGCTGATCGAACCCGGCGCCGCCTACCAAATGGTCGTCGCCGCCGTTGCCGTAGAGAACGTCGTTCCCCTTGGTGCCGTAAAGTTTGTCCGCCGCCAAACCGCCCCGCAACGTCGCCATATCATTCCCCTGGAAACTGAAGCCTGCCGAGGCGCGCCCCCGCGCCATTCTCGATGTGGTTAATAATACGTTACTATGTTATTTTTAAGTACCCAAAAAGGATAATGTTGAATCAACCTTTGGAAGGATTGGGGGACATACGCCCTTATGACTTACAAAACTTATCTTAGGCAAATGGCGCAACCGCAGGGCTATGCCCGATGTTCCATCTCCTGTGCCTCGCCGGAGGCTGCATTTACGGTTAAATTGAGAAAAGGAACGGATCATGGGTCTCTTCGACTTCGTGAAGGAAGCGGGCCGCAAGCTTGGCATCGGCAGCGATGCGCCGACGCCGGACGAACTGCGGGCCGAAGTGACCAAGCTTGGTCTGGACGCCAAGGATCTGGCGCTCGATGTGCAGGGAGATACCGTCACGGTTTCGGGCAGTGCTCCCAGCCAGGAACTGCGCGAAAAGATCGTGCTTGCGGTAGGCAACGTCCATGGCGTCGCCAAGGTCGAGGACAAGTTGACGGTCGCGGCGCTCGACGGCTCGACGCAGACCGGCGATGCATCGGCAAGCGGGGCGTCGGCTCCGGCACAGGGCCAAGCCCAGGCAAAGTTCTATACGGTCAAGTCGGGCGATACGCTGTCGAAGATCTCCAAGGAGTTCTATGGCGACGCCAACCGCTACAACGGGATCTTCGAAGCCAATCGCCCCATGCTGGAGCACCCGGACAAGATCTATCCGGGTCAGGTCCTGCGCATTCCCTGATCAGGAAACGCCAAGGAAACATTCAGGTCCAGACGGGATGCGCCGGTAAATGCCGGCGCGTCTCGGATCAGCGGCCGTTCCACTGGCGGACGTCGCCGGTGTCGACGTGGATGAAGCCCTTGTTCGGATAATAGCCGACACCGCCCTGCCCCAGCGCCAGGGCCGCCTTCCGCATGTTGCGCAGGCTGACGCCCGGCAGCGTGATATCGACCGCCTGCCCGACCATGTGGTAGCTGTGCGAGGCCGTCCGGACGCCGTGACGGCGTAGCGCCGCGTTGGTTTCCGGGGTTCGGTATCCGGAAAGGATCTCGAACGGCTTGGCCGCGTCGACGTTGTTTCCGACATTGAAGAGCAGGTCCAGCAACCCCGGATCGATCGTCTTCGTCTCGTCGGTGCGCCAGTCGCGCATCAGCCAGTTCACGCGGTCCAGGGCATCGACCACGTAGAAACCGTCCTGGAAGTACGTTTCCTTGAAGAACTCGCCGGTCTGGCGATGGTACAGATGAAGCGTCCGGTCCTTGAGAGGTGCAACAGCGGCCGCCGCCGGTTTGATCGATGCGAGGATCGCAGCGGAAATTCCGCCCGCGATCAGCGACCGCCGTGATACCGCCCCCGTTTTACCGCTAAAATGCATAAAACCAGCCCCAATATGGTTAATTTCGACATGCGAAGAATGCCCATGACTGGATTTTGTTTCTCGGTCAATTCAAAAAACTAACTTTTTCTTAACCATTTTTGTGACCAAGAACGGGCTATGCTCCACAACGGTGCAGCACCTGCCGATTTTCCTAGGCGATCTATCGAGAATACTGCAAATGCAGATAAAACATTAATTGGAGCAACACTCTCCCGCAATGCAAAAAAGCTGAAATGTACTGGCCTTTTCAGCTGTTGACTCGTTCACGGTGAAGCTGTGCAGGCCACAGGCCGCTCTTTCGTTTTCGGCTCAAGGCCTTAAGAAAGAGGGAGAAAATCCTATGAAGATTGCGCAGATTGCCCCACTCGCAGAAAGTGTGCCCCCGCGTCTTTATGGCGGAACCGAACGCATCGTCTCCTATCTGACCGAGGAACTGGTCCGCCAAGGCCATCGGGTCAGCCTCTTCGCGAGCGCGGATTCGTTAACGACAGCGACCCTCGTACCCGGTCGCCATCGTGCAACGCGGCTGGATCCGGCATGCCGCGATCCGATACCCAGCACCATGCTGATGCTCGACCGCGTGCGTCGCATGGCCGACGACTTCGACATCCTGCATTTTCACATAGACTGCCTGCATTTTCCTTTGTTCCGCCACCTCGCCGGCCGCACTTTGACGACGCTGCACGGGCGCCTGGACCTGCCCGACCTCTACGCTTTCTATCATGAATTCGACGACATGCCCGTCGTGTCGATTTCCGACAGCCAGCGGGAACCGCTGCCCGACGCCAACTGGGCCGGAACGGTCTATCACGGCGTTCCGGCTGCTCTTTACCGGCCGTCTGCCGAGCCCGGCGACTACTTGGCGTTCCTGGGACGATTCTCTCCCGAAAAGCAGCCGGACGAGGCGATTCGGATCGCCATGCGGGCGGGACTGCCCCTGAAGTTGGCCGCCAAGGTGGACAAGTTGGATATCGACTATTTCCAGAACCATATCCGGCCGCTCCTCGACCATCCGATGATCCATTCTATCGGCGAGGTCGGCGATAACGCCAAAGGCGCGTTTCTTGCGGGCGCCCGTGCCCTGCTGTTCCCGATCGGCTGGCCGGAACCCTTCGGCATGGTGATGATCGAGGCGATGGCAGCCGGCACGCCGGTCATTGCCTATCGCTGCGGATCGGTCGAGGAAGTGGTTGAACACGGGCTCACAGGGTTTATCGTGGATGGCCAGGACGAAGCCGTGGCCGCCGTCGGACGCATCGGCGAACTGGACCGCCGCAGGATCCGCGCCCGGTTCATGGAACGTTTTTCAGCCGAGCGCATGGCGCACGACTATGTCGATCTCTATCGCAAAGCCGCCGAGGGAAGATTGCCCGCCGGACCTGCCATCGTCGATCGGTCTGGCTGGAGCAACGGGGCGGCCGGAAAGGCCAGCTGATCATGAAGACGTCGGGACCTGACGCGCACCCTGACTCCGCATTCACCGACCCCGCATCGGAATTCTACATTCCGGCGGTCGGCTCGCTGACCGACCGCCGGACCCGAACGATCAAGCATGCCGATACCTTCGCCGTGTTCGACGACCACGGCGATATCCTCTACGCGATAGGACGGCCCGATGGGCTGTATCATCAGGACACGCGCTACCTCTCGCGGCTGGAACTGCTGGTCGACGGCCAGCGGCCGCTGCTGCTCAGCACCACGATCGAGGACCGGACGGCGGTGCTGTCCAGCGACATGTGCAATCCGGATCTTTACCGCGACGGCGAGCACATCCTGCGGGAAACGCTGCATCTCGCCAGGGCCAAGTTCCTGTGGAACGGCGCCAGCTATGAAAGGCTGGTGATCCGGAACTACTCCGACCGCCCGGTCCAGGCGGCGCTCACGCTGCGGTTCGGCGCCGACTTCGCCGACCTGTTCGAGGCGCGGGGGCAGAAGCGCCAGAAACGAGGCACGATAGAACCGCCGCAGATCGGCAAGGACCGCGTGGCACTGGGATATGTCGGACTCGACGGGAAACGGCGGGAAACGCTTTTGCAGTTCGACCCTCCTCCCGCCAGGCTGACGTCGTTCGAAGCGTCGTACGACCTGAACCTGGGACCGAAGGAGTGGATACCGCTGTTTTCCACCATCTCGGCCGCTGGCGTGAAGCCCGAACGCAACGGGACGCGCGCCGGGTTCTTCGTCGCCTTACGGGCCAAGTTCCGCGACCACCGGACGATGTTTGCTCCGGTGGCCCGGATCGTGAGTTCGAATACCGTCTTCAACGAGACCCTGCGCCGGTCCGGATCGGACCTTGCGATGCTGACGACCAGGACACGGGAGGGGGCCTACCCCTATGCCGGCATACCCTGGTTCAGCACGGCATTCGGCCGCGACGGGATCATTACCGCCATGCTGCTCGTCAGCTTCGCGCCCGATGTCGCAGCCGGCGTACTGCGCTATCTGGCCGCGATGCAGGCTCAGGAGGAGGACCCTGCCGCCGATGCCGAACCCGGCAAGATACTGCACGAAACGCGCGGCGGCGAGATGGCGATGCTGGGCGAAGTCCCGTTCCGGCGCTACTACGGCAGCGTCGATTCGACCCCGCTCTTCGTCATGCTGGCGGGCTCCTATCATGAGCGGACCGGCGATCTGGACCTGATAACCCGGATCTGGCCCAACATCGAAGCGGCGCTGGGCTGGATCGACCGTTACGGCGACCGGGACGGCGACGGCTTCGTCGAATACGGCCGGCGCAACCAGACGGGCCTCGCCAACCAGGGCTGGAAGGACAGCCACGACAGCGTCTTCCACGCCGACGGCACCATGGCGGAAGGGCCGATAGCCCTGGTCGAGGTCCAGGGCTACGTCTATGCCGCCAAGTGCACCGCCGCCGTCCTGGCGCGGCAGCTTGGGCTTGCCGACCGGGCGACATCGCTGGAGGCCGAGGCCGAGGCCCTGCGCGTCCGGTTCGAAGACGCGTTCTGGTGCGAGGAGATCGGTACCTATGCGCTGGCGCTGGACCGCGACAAGCGGCAGTGCCGGGTGCGGACGTCCAACGCCGGTCACGCGCTGTTCAGCGGGATCGCGGCTGGTGACCGTGCAGCACGGGTGACCGCGACGCTGATGGACGCCGCATCGTTTTCCGGCTGGGGCATCCGGACGCTCGCCACGTCGGAGGCACGCTACAACCCGATGTCCTATCACAACGGGTCGATCTGGCCGCACGACAACGCCATGGTCGCCATGGGTCTGGCACGATACGGCCATGCCGATGAGGCCGCGCGGGTATTCCACGGATTGTTCGATGCGGCGGCCGATACGGATTTGCGCCGCCTGCCCGAACTGTTCTGCGGCTTCCCCCGCCGGCGCTCGCGGTCGCCGGTGTCCTATCCGGTCGCCTGCTCACCCCAGGCCTGGGCCAGCGCCACCCTGCCCGGCCTGCTGGCGGCGGCGATCGGGTTGCGCTTCGTCCCGCAGCGGAACGAGATCCGCTTCGACCGCCCGGTCCTGCCCGCCTTCCTGGAGGAAGTGGAACTGCACGGACTCAAGGTCGGAAACTGCGAAGCCGACGTCCTGCTCCGCCGTCACGCCATCGATGTCGGCGTGACGGTCCTGCGGCGGAGCGGACCGGTCAATGTCGTCACGGTGAGCTGAAGACGTGCCAGGGCCGAAGGGATGGCCGGTCGGAACCAGCCGTGCCGGTCCTTCCCTCCGTCCGCGGGTGGTCAGAGCAGCCAGCCGTCCGTCGTGTGGTGAGCCTGCGCATCGTTGCCGTGGTCGGCGATCGCGATGGTATCCACCGCTGCCGGCGCATCCTCCAGCGCCTGCCATGTCGTCAAGGCCACGGAGTCCGTCGCTTCGGCGGCATGGGCGGACGCGGATGCATCGGCCTGAACATCGATAGCGCCGGCAGCCGCTTCCTTGGCATGGCTGTAGACGATCAGTTCATCGCCCGTGCTCTTCACCAAGCCGGACGATTCCTCTTCGGCGGCGGACCCCGAAGCCGCGGCAACCGCCCCCGAAGCCTTGTTCGAGGACCAGGCCCCCGCCGTGCTGGCTGCGTATGTGGCGCCGACCTTGTTGCCGCTGACAGACAGGCCGTCGTTGTTGCCGCTGTTGACGCGCAGCCAGTCGTCGCGCTCGAAGATGTTGCCGCTCAGCGTGATGTTCTCGCTATAGAGCGGGCTGGAATGGTTGGCGACGCTCTTGTCGAGCCAGATAACCGCATCGTAGTCGTTGTCCGGATGCAGGTAGTTCTTGGCGATGTAGCTGTCACGGGCGCCGGACACCAGGATGGCCGACTTGTTGACGTCCCAGACTTCGTTGCCGGTGACCGTCAGGTCCTTGGCCTCGTAGCCGCGTGCGTTCGGCCACATCCACTGGCTGGTCGTCCAGCCGCCGACGCTGATGCCGTTGACATCGGCATCCCAAACCTTGTTGTTGACGATGTCGTCGTTGCTCGACCCGCCCTTGACGACGATACCGGCAGTGCCTTCGACGCCCTTGATGTTGTTGCCGGCGATCCGTGAATCGTTGACCGCAACGAAATCGATGCCTTCGCCGCCCGAATTCGTGATGCTGTTGTGGACCACCTTGACGTTGTAGGCCTGCGATACCTTGACGCCGTCGCCGCCCGAGCTGTGGATGACGTTGTCCTGGATCGTCAGGTTCCGGACCGGGTCGTTGAATCCCTTGCCTGACATGCCGAAATGCACGGCGTTGGAGTTGTTGGCTCCATCGATCTCGAAGCCCTTGATGGTGACGCCTTCGACGCCGAAGCCGCTGATGGTCGAACCGTTCTGGGATGCCGCCCGGATGGTGGCTTCCTGGTTCCCATCGGCGGAAATCAGCGAAAGGTTATTGTCGTAGATCCGCAGATTTTCAGTGTATGTGCCGGCCTTGACCATCACATCGGTGCCGCTCGTCGCCTTGTTCAAAGCGGCTTGAATGGTTTTCAAAGGGTCCGAGGCGCTGCCGGAGTTGGAGTTGTCTCCTTTGGGGGAAACCCAGATCTGACCGTCGGCCATAGGTGCTCTCACTCTAGAAGTCGTGCCGAAGCACAGTCAAATTTTAAGCACAAAGCCTTTTTCATCATGAAATATGATGATTTTAAAGCTCTATACTTGCGTTTCGATGAAGTCTTTTGGATTGCCGATTGGCTTGGCGCGAAACTACATCGAATTTATCGAAGTGGGGGAGCAAAAAAGCCGGCTGCTAATCCGACAAAAACGAGTCCGAAGTTGTGACATACATCGTTATGAACTTGAGACACGGCTCAGATGTCCGTGACATTAAAAGGCATTAACCACGATAGAAGACCCAGCCGATCACAACGGCGCAGGCATGATACCGGACGATTAAAGGATCTATTTCAGCATCTGGAAATAAAACTGAAATCGAATTATTTCGCCCTCAATTTCAAGTCAGCATAGTTAACTAGACCTTACTCAGATGCGGTAACGATCTATTAAAAGATTAGGCCTAATCCTCTCGGAAGTAGTAGCCCGGTTGAGTAAATCTTGTGCCGGGAAATTGACTGAAGCGGAACGCCGTAAGCGCGGCGCTGAAGTCACTTTAAGAAATCGAGAGGGACTGTTAGATGACGCTGTTTTCCAATATTAGCCCGAAGCGGGTTATCTGGGTTTCCAATTCAGGCAATAACGGCAACAGCGGGTCGGAAAACTCACCGTTGAAATCCATTCAAAGCGCCCTGGACAAGGCGACGCCGGGCACTGCGATCATGGTGAAGGCCGGGACCTATGTCGAGAACGTCGTCTTCAAGGACAGCGGCACCGCGTCGGCTCCCATTCAGCTTATTTCAGCCGACGGCACGGGTGCTGCCAAGATCAAGCCGGCCAAGGCCGGCACCGCCACGGTCTATGGCTTCGGTGAAGAGAACATCGTCATCAAGGGCTTCGACATCACGG
>NZ_JCACHA010000670.1:0-1121 GCF_059503625.1 Skermanella sp. | reverse complement strand
ATCACGGCCCAATCCAAGGCCAACGGCATCCAGTTCGGCATGGCCGGGACCGACTTCAAGGACATGACGAAGAACATCCTCATCCAGAACAACATCATCCGTGGCGCCGGTCAGGATGGCATCAAGGTCTCCCAGGGCGACAACATACAAGTGCTGGGCAACAAGATCATCGGCGCCGGCGATCAGGGGATCGACTTCGTCGCCGTCAACGGCTCCCTGATCTCCCGCAACGAGATCTCGAAGGTGACCGGCGTCGCGGCCCTGTTCGCCAAGGGCGGATCGACCAACGTGCGGATCGAGTACAACAAGATCCACGACGTCAAGGTCGACGGCATCACGATCGGCGGCTGGACGACGGCGATGTGGATGCGTCCGGGCATGCGCGATTACGAAGCGAAGAACGTCGTCGCGGTCGGCAACGAAGTCTACGACGTGGGAAAGCGCCCCCTGAGCTTCCTGGGCGCCCGCGACAGCTCTGCTACCGGCAACCTGCTGGAAGGCAATCCCGACTACTACACCGTCGTCAACGTCTCCGCCGGCAACACGAGCGGCAAGGCCACGGCGTCGTCCGGCATCACCATCAGCAACAACACGATCAACCGTTCCAAGGGCTGGCTGACGGTCGAGAACGGCCAGAACAAAGGTCTGGTCGTCACCGGCAACCGGTTCGACGGCGTCTGGACCGGCAAGGCCGGTGCGGTCGGCGGCTCCTCGGATAGCGCCGATGAGCCGGAAACCGTTACGGTGACCGCCGCTTCCTACGTGATGTCCTCGTCGGCCGACAATGCTGTCGTATCGGCTTCGGGCGGCGCCAAGGTCACCGGCAACGCCAAGGCAAACATCATCAAGGGCGGCGCCGGCAACGACGTGCTCGACGGGGCCGGCGGCAACGACACCCTGACGGGCGGCGGCGGCAAGGATGTCTTCGTGATCGCCAAGGGCCGGGGCAACGACACCATTACCGACTTCGACGGCGCCGGCGGCGATACCGTGCGGCTGGACGGGTTCGGTTTCAGCAGTTTCGGCGCCATCAAGGCGGCGATGAAGCAGGCCGGCAGCGATGTCGTGCTCGACCTCGGTGGCGGCCAGACGCTGAAGTTCATCGGCGAGAAGATCTCCGC
>NZ_JCACHA010000669.1:0-13001 GCF_059503625.1 Skermanella sp. | reverse complement strand
CTATGCATATCCTCGACACTGCGGCCGATGAAGCGGACGGTCGAGGTCGAACGCTCGTCCGAGCCCTCGCGCTCGAAGGTCAGCGTGGCAAGATGCAGCGAATGAGGCGTGGGTCCTTGTTTCCAGTCGTAGCGGCATCGGAAGGCCTCGCCATCATGCCGGTTTTCGACGGTGGCAGATGGGAATCCCGCACCATGAAGAGCTTCCCAGTCGCGGGTGTTCGTCAACAGATATCCGCCGCTTTTTAGAACGGTCTTCATGCCGCGCAGGGAAGCGGTGAGGTAATCATCGTAAGTTCCCTGCCCGATCCCGTCCGGAGCCGTGTAGATCGCGTGCGCGGCGATCACCACGTCGAACTTCCCGCGCCATTCCGGGATCGAGGCGAGATCTGCAAAGGACGAACACCGAAAGCGGTCGCCGGATAGTCCATGAGCAGACGTCATGGCCCGCGCCGCCTCAAGCAGGCCTTCCGAAAGATCGGAGCCGTAGGCTGTCCAGGGGCCGCCCCTTCCGGCCATCGGACTGCCTCTGTGGAGGGCAAGCACATCGTTGGCGATGCCGCAGCAGGCATCCAGTACAGCGGCGCCGGGCGGGATGTCGAGCATCCAGCGGTTCATCGCGTCGTCGCCGAGACGATCTCCCCTCACCTGTTCGGGCGAGAGGAGCGCCAGATACAGCCGGCCGATTTCCCGATATGCGTCATCCATGGCCGGGCTCCCGGAACCTGACGGTCACGGACCGGTCTTTCCCTTTGCCATCAGCCAGCCGTCGGCAAGGGACCGGTTTTCGGCCAGCCATTTGCGGGCGCCGGCCTCGGCATTGCCGGCCTGCTCGATCGTCAGCATGAGGGAGCCAAGTTGGGCGTCACTCATATCCCAGGCATTCAGCCAGCCGACGACTTCCGGAAAATCCTGTCCGAAGCCGGCGCGGCTCATGAAATGGATGTCGTCGCTGCCGCCGAAGTCGTTCTCGGTGTCCTCAAGATATTTGAGGTCGTATTGCGCGAAGGCCCAATGCGGGCTCCACAGGGTAACGACGATGGGAGCGCGATCCCGGTAGGCCCGGGCCAGTGCGCTCATCATGCCCGTTTCGGACGAGTTGATCAGCTTCATGTCCAGGTCGTAGGTCTTCAGGACCTTCTCGGCCATCTGCATCAGCGAGGAACCGGGATCGATGCCGACGATGGCCGCCTTTTCCCCCGCGGCGGGGAAGTCGGTCTCGTGCTCGGACAATTCGCGGATGCTGTCGATCGAAACATAGGAGGGTACGACGAACCCCTGCCGCGTTCCCTTGTACCAGGAGTCATGGACCTCGATGGATTTGCCGAAACGGTCCATGACGGATTTGTCTGTTTTGGGAAGCCACGTCTCTAGGCCAAGATCGATGTCGCCCCGGGCCAGCCCGCTGAACGCCAGAACCCGGTCGACGGACCTCAGCTCGGCCTGGTAGCCCCGTTCCTCCAGGAGGATCTTCCAGAGATTGGCGACTGCGATGTTTTCGGCCCAGTTCGTCATGCCGATGGTCATGTTCCGCTGCTGGGCGCTTACGGGATGCACGCTCACAGGATGCACGAGGAGGCAGAAGACCATGATCGCCGAGGCGACGACCGACATAATTCTACTCATCCCAGGCATCCTCCAATAGATCTACGATGTGTTTTCCGCGCTCGCCGGCGATGCTGAAGACCTCGTCCGGAGCTAACCGGGTGTCTCTCCGAGGAAGATGATCTCCAGCCTGCGCGGGCCATGGACTCCCTCGACCCGGTTCAGCTCGATATCGGATGTCGCCGACGGCCCGGACATGAAAGTCAGGGGACGGGGAAGCGAGGTGCGAAGCGCCGCTACGGCTTCGGGCACCGATGCGACGATCCGGTCCACGGGAACGATGCAGACATGGAAGTCCGGCAGCAGGGTGATCGCCCGGCGTCCCTGTCCGACGCCGGCATCCAGGACGATGGTCCCGGTCTCCGCGATGGCCAGCGCGCAGCCGGTGACCACTCCGTCCACGGCATCCAGGTCGCGGTGGCCGAGTTGTCCGTGATCCCGGACGAACTCGGTCGGAAGCCAAGTCTCCGGCAGATCGTCCGGGACGACGAAGCGCCCCTGCAGCCGTTCGAGCGCGTCCGCCAGTCCGGAAGCGTCGACCCGCAGCACGGTCGCCTTGTAGGCTTCGGCCCGCTCGGCGAACCGGCCGACCAGTTCGGCTCCGTGCAGAGCGGCGGTTCGCCGGTAGCTCCGCGCGATGCCGATCTCGCCCGCCGGGTCGCGGGACAGGGCCTGCCGGATGCGGCCAAGAACTTCCTCCCGTGCGGCGCTCACCGGCGCGTCCTCCACCAGTCGCGGAAACTCTGGCTTGGGACGGCGGGCAGGTCGCGCGCCTTGGTCCACTGACGCACCGGCCCGATCCCGCCGGTGATGTAGCCGTCGCTGGCGAACGGACGCTGGGCGACCCGCGCGATCTTCTGCGCCGTTTCCAGCAGTCGCGGATTGTCGAACATCCTGATCGCCGCCCCCATCGCCAGCTTCTCCAGGGTAAAGCCGCTCTGGGCCACGGCACGGGTCCGCAGATGCACCAGCACTTCAGGAATGTTGATCTTGACCGGGCAGACCTCGTAGCAGGCTCCGCACAGGGACGAGGCATAGGGCAGCGATGCAGCCGACTCCATCCCATGAAGCTGCGGCGTCAGGATCGCGCCGATCGGCCCCTGATACTCGGAATGGTAGGCATGGCCCCCCGTCCGGGAATAGACCGGGCAGATGTTCAGGCAGGCGCTGCACCGGATGCAGTTGAGCGTCTGGCGTCCGGTCCTGTCGGCCAGCACGTCAGTCCGCCGGTTGTCGAGCAGCACCAGATGGAATTCCTGAGGGCCGTCGCCGGGAGTAACCCCCGTCCAGAAGGAATTGTAGGGGTTCATCCGTTCGCCGGTCGAGGACCGCGGCAGAAGCTGGAGGAAGACTTCCATGTCCTCCCATGTCGGCACCAGCTTCTCGACGCCCATTACGCTGACAAGGACCTGGGGTAGCGTCAGGCACATGCGGCCATTGCCTTCCGACTCGACGACGCAGATCGTGCCGGTGTCGCAGATCCCGAAATTCGCCCCGCTGACCGCCATCGGAACGGTCAGGAACTTCTCGCGGAGATATGTGCGCGCTGCGGCGGTCAGGTCCGACGGGCGGTCGGACAGCTCGGCCAAACCGAGCTTCCGCATGAACAGTTCGCGTATTTCCGCCCGGTTGCGGTGGATCGCCGGCACCAGGATATGCGAGGAAACATCGTCGCCGAGCTGGATGATGAGTTCCGCCAGATCGGTCTCGAAAGGCCGGATGCCGGCTGCCTCCAGCGCCTCGTTCAGCTTGATCTCCTCGGTGGTGATCGACTTGACCTTGATCACCTCCTTGACCGAATGACGTTCGGCGATCTCGACGACGATGCGGCTCGCCTCGGCGCCGTCGCGCGCCCAGTGGACCTGTCCGCCGGCTTTCGTCACCGCTTCCTCAAGCTGGACCAGGTAGCGGTCCAGGTCGCGCAGCGTATGCTCCTTCAGCGACCGCCCGGCTTCGCGGAGGTCTTCCCAGTCCGGGACCTCGGCGACCACGGCGGCGCGCTTGGCGCGGATCGTCTGCGTCGCGTTGCCGATGTTGCGCCGGAGCTGGGTATCCGCTACGGCGCGCTTCGCCAGTTCCGGGAATGTGTGGCGTTCAGCGGCGCTCGCCATGGATGAAGTCCCCTTCGGTGGATGCCAGGATTTCCGCAAGGTGAACGGTGCGGACGCCGCTGCGTAGCCGGTGAAGTCCACCCCCGATATGCATCAGGCACGAGCTGTCCAGGGCGGTGCAGATTTCGGCGCGGGTGCCGAGGACGGTCCGCATCTTGTCCGACAGCATCGCGACCGAGGTATCCTCGTTCTTGACCGCGAAGTTGCCTCCGAAACCGCAGCACTCCTGCGCATCGGGCAACTCGATCAGGTCGAGACCGCGTACCGCCCGCAGCAGCTTCAGCGGCGCCTCGCCGACCTTCAGGGCCCGGAGCGAATTGCAGGTCGGATGGTAGGTGACCCGCCGGGGGTAATAGGCCCCGACATCCTCGACGCCCAGTTTCTCGACCAGGAACTGGGACAGTTCGAACACCCGCGGCACCAGATCGGCCACATCGCGCTTCAGCGCCTCGTCGCCGGTGTCGGCAAGGCTTCGGAGATAGGCGGTGCGGATGTTGGAAACGCACGACGACGATGGCGAAACGATAACCTCGGCATCCCGGAACGCCTTGACGAAACGGCGGATCAGGGGAATGGCCTCGTCGCCGTACCCGGTGTTGGAGTGCATCTGGCCGCAGCAGGTCTGGTCCTCCGGGAACTCGACGGTATGGCCCAGCCGCTCCAGCAGCCTGACGGTGGCGATCCCCGTCTGCGGAAACAGCGTGTCATTATAGCAGGTGATGAACAGCGCTACGCGCACGGGCGGCTTCCCTTCGGATTGTCGGACAAGGTGCTGATCTCACCGGCTCGGGCAAGGTCAGGAGTGCTGTGGTCCGGGGTCGCCGCCGTCGGGGTCCGCGCCGTCGAGATCTCTGTTGTGCTCGCGCAGGTCCTCCGTCATCGCACCGCCGAACAGGGTCCAGGCGGTGAACGGCACTCCCAGGGCCGCGGCATACCGGTCGACATGGGAAGCGCGCTCGACATAGCCGGCGCCGGTGCCGACCATGGCCGCGGCGACCATGGTGGCGCCGGTGATGCTGCGTTCGCCGAAGAAGACCTTGCCCCAGCCGCTCGTCATGGCGATGTTGGCCGCCCAGAGCGCAAGCGCCGCATCGCGTTCGGCA
Source organism: Skermanella sp. (assembly GCF_059503625.1). Taxonomy (NCBI): domain Bacteria; kingdom Pseudomonadati; phylum Pseudomonadota; class Alphaproteobacteria; order Rhodospirillales; family Azospirillaceae; genus Skermanella; species Skermanella sp. The sequence continues at coordinate 8,183 of NZ_JCACHA010000669.1, read as the reverse complement.
CTGCGCGGCTGCCGCATCAGCCGGTACGCCCCGATCCCCAGCAGTGTCGTGACGACGGGCCAGGCCGCGCCGAACACCGGGTCCGGTGGCTTGTAGGATGGCTTTTCAAGGCTTTGGTACCAGTCCTTGATGTCCGGATGGGTCGGATCGGGACTGTAGCGCCGGCTGAACAGCCCGCTGAGAAGCTGGACGCCGCCGACGATCAGGGCCGCTTTGCCCGGCGAGAGGGCATGATCCTCGTCACGGTACGCCTTGCGGTACCGCCGGCCGCTGCCGGCGTCGGAACGTGCTTGCCGCGTGACCATCGTGAACTCCAGAAGCCAAACCGTCGTGTTGGAACAGCACGCCCGGAGTCTTGGTTCCGCCTTTCCGCCCCGGGACGGAGTGTCCCCTGTCGTCAGGCCCTATCCGATGTATTGGGAATCGCAGGACTGGAAAAGCGGCGGTCGAGTTTCAGATCAAGGGTCTGGCGTTTCCGCCCCGCACCGTCGAAAGGCCCGCGATGCCGTACGATCACCGCATCCCCACAGGCTCCAGCCCGCTGGCCGTCAGCCGGCGCGCTCTCCTCGGCAGACTGGCGCTCGGCGGGCTGGCGCTGGGCACCACCCTGCTGCCCTGGCGCACCGCTCCGGCCCAAACCGGGGCGGCCCCGTCCGGCCCGCTCGTCCGGCAGCCGCCGCAGGGCGAGTTCGTCATCCGCGGCGGGTATGTGCTGACGATGGAGCCGGGCGCGGCCGACCTGCCCAGGGGCGACGTGCATGTCCGCGACGGGACGATCGTCGAGATCGGCGAGAACCTCGCGGCTCCGGGCGCAGAGGCGATCGACGGCGCCGGGTTCATCGTCTCGCCCGGTCTGGTCGATACGCACTGGCACATGTGGACATCGCTGATGCGGAACATGGCCGACAGCGTTCCGGGCAACGGATATTTCCAGGTGGTGACCAGAACGGGGTCGGCGTTCCTGCCCGAGCACATGTATGCCGGGACGCTGCTGTCGGCGGCGGAGGCGATCAACGCCGGCATCACGACCGTCCATGACTGGTGCCACAATATCCGCTCGCCCGAACACGCCCGCAGCGATGTCCAGGCCTTGAAGGACGCCGGCATCCGGGGGCGCTTTTCCTACGGTCCCTATCGCCCGCTGTCGCCCCGGCAACCGCTGGACGCCGCGGATTTCATGCGGCTGCACGACCAGTGGCAGGATTACGAGAACGGCGGGCTGCTGAGCCTCGGGCTCGGCTGGCGGGGTGTCCAGTCGGTCGTCCAGGAGCCGGGCGGCGCAGCCAAGTTGACGCCGGTCGATCCCGCCGTCTACCGCGCCGATTTCGACGCGGCGCGGGAGCGCGGCCTGCCCGTTTCCCTTCACGCCAACTCGACCCCCGGCGACCATGGCCACGTCGCGGCGCTGGAGCGGCTTGGGCTGCTGCACGAGGGATTCCAGGTCGTCCACGCCACCCACATCACGCCGGCCGAGGTCGAGGCCATGGCCAGGCGGGGCGCCGTCGTGACGCTGTCGCCTTTCTCCGAAATGACGATCGGCTACGGCGTCCCTCCCGTCAGGGCGTTCCTGGAAGCAGGCGTGACGACCGGCCTGTCGGTGGACACCACGCCGCTGACGGGAGACGCCGACATGATGGACATCATGAAGGTCACCCACAACCTGTTCAACGGGCAGGCCCTATCGGAATTCGGCACGACCGCGCGCAGGATGCTGGAACTCGGCACGCTGGAGGGGGCGCGCTCGCTCGGCCTGTCCGCAATCACCGGGTCGCTGGCGGCGGGCAAGCGGGCCGACCTGATCATGACCGCGACTCACGTCCGCTCCGGAGGGTTTTCTATGACGCCGATCGCGGACATGGCGCACATGATCGTCCACTCCGCCGGTCCCGGTGACGTCGATACCGTGATCGTGGATGGAAGGGTGTTGAAGCGGGGCGGCCGGCTGACAGCGATCGACACGTCGGAGGTCAAGCGCCGCGCCGCCGCCGCCAGCGATTTCGTCAGGAGCGCCGCACCCGGCTGAGACCCCGCCTGCCGGCGACGTTCAAATGATGTCGGGAGCGTCGCGGGTATCGCGCTCCTGAAGATCCTGACGCACGAAGCCCCACAGGAGAGCGAAGCACGTGAAGAAGCCGACCGCCAGGAGGGCCGATGCCGGCGACTTGGTCTCATCGTTGAGGCAGATCGTGACGACGGTCGACAGCAGGGTCACCGCGATCGCAACGGTATTCGCGCCAAAGCGCAGGCGCTTGAGGGTGCAGTGGAAAGCCGGGGACATGCGCATCGGTTCCGGGGCGTAAATGGGTGATTGGCGAGAAGCACCCATTCTCGGACGGCGCGCTTAAGATATGATTGACGGATACCGGTGCGTCACGGCTTTGGCGCCGGCCGCAGCAGGGCTATCATCACCAGCCCGCCGATGATGAACCAGCCGATCACCAGGAAACCGTCGATATACGCCAGGACATAGGCCTGATTGCGCACCACGCCGCCAAGCAGCGAAACGGCCCGTTCCGACGCTTCGGCGTTTCCGGCGGACCGGGCGACGACCCGCGCGGCGTAGCCGGCCAGGCGCTGCACGATCTCGGAATTTCCCTGTTCGACGTTCATCCCCAGCGAGAAGGAGTGGAACTGTTCGCGCACCCGCACGAAGGTCTGCATGAAGGCGGCGCCCAGTTCGCCGCCCAGCAGGCGCGAGGTTTGCAGCAGGGCGCCCAGGGTCAGGATATGGGCGGGAGCCAGGTTCTTGATGTTGAAGAAGATCAGCGACGTCATCGCGAACGACTGGCCGAAAGCCTGGAGCATCTGCGACGGCAGGAAGTCGGCGCCGACCCAGTCCGCCGTCAGGCGGGAGGCCAGCAGGCACGCCAGTCCCACGGCGGCGAAGCCGATGGCCATCGTGACGCGGGGATCGACGTAGCGCAGCAGGGTCCCGATCAACGGCGCCAGCAGGAACTGCGGCAGGGCTATCAGAAGCAGGGTGTCGCCCACTTCCAGGGCGCGGTAGTTATGGACGGTGATCAGGTATTGCGGGATCAGGTACGCCGTAGACAGCATGACCAGCCGCAGCATGATCAGCAGCAGGCACAGGAGCGGTATGTTGCCCCGGAAGATGACGCTGAACGTGATCCAGGGCTTTGGGCAGGTCAGTTCCTGGACGATGAAGGCCACGATCAGCAAGCCGCCCGCCAGCAGCAAGCCGGTAACCAGGCCAGAATTCAGCCAGTCCAGCCGGTTGCCCTGGTCGAGTGCGGCATAGATCAGGGCGAAGCCGACGCTGGCATAGACGATCCCCCACCAGTCGGCGTCCTTGAGCAGATCGCGGTTCATCGGTTCGCGCGGCATGCCGTAATAGACGCACAGCCACATCAGGGGAGCCAGAACGGCGGTGTCCCAGAAGATCCACGCCAGCCCGAGGTTCTCGATCACCCAGCCTTCCAGCGACGCCGACACGTTCAGCGACAGCTCGACGTTCATCGCATAGATCGCGATGCCGTAGACGACGTACTGCTGCGGCAGGTTGCGGACGATGAAGCCTATGGTCAGCGGGATGAAGGTGCCGGACGACAGCCCGGCAAGCACCTGACACGCCAGCACGCCCGACAGCGTGCCGGTAAGGGGCAGCGCCGCCGCCGCCAACCCGTATGTGGCCGAAGAAATCAGCAGGACGCGCCGGGGACCGAAGACGGCGCCGAGAAACGCCGACGCAGGCGCCACCAGCATCTGCGCCACCGTGTAGGAGGTTGTGATCCAAGCCCCTTCTTCGAAACCGGCGTGGATAGCGCCCCGGATGTCGGCCAGTCCGAAGGCGGTGATGCGCGCCGTCAGGGTCGCGATGATGGCTCCCAGAAGTACGCCGAGGATACCGATCAGCGGATGGTGACTGAGGACAGGACCGGGGAGCCGGCGGAGGCTGAGGAAAGACAGGGTGCGCCCGTCCGGAACCGCCGTCACGAGCCGCCCCCGCCGTTCTCCGCGCCGGTCGGCTCGTCGGCTCCTGTCGTATCGACGGTCACGACGACGGACATGCCCGGCCGCAGGAGGTCTTCCAGCGGATTGGGAATGTCGAACACGATCTTCACGGGGATGCGCTGGACGACCTTGGTGAAGTTGCCAGTCGCGTTTTCCGGAGGCAGCAGGGCGAACTGGCTGCCGCTGGCGGGAGAATAGGCCTCGACCTTGCCGTGCAGGACGGCGCCGGGATAGGCATCGACCCGGATGGTCGCCGGCTGCCCGACCCGGATGCGGGTCAGCTGGGTTTCCTTGTAGTTCGCCAGGACCCAGACGTTGGGAAGCGGGACCAGCGTGATGATCTGGCTGCCGGGCGCCACATACTGGCCGGGACGGACCTGCCTTTGCCCGACCATGCCATCGACGGCCGCCGTGATCCTGGTATAGCCCAGGCTGATCCGGGCGATGGTCAGGGCGGCTTCCTGCTGCTGCCGGGTCGCCTCGGCCTGCTGCTGCTGGGCGCCGATGCCGTCGAGCAGCGCCTTCTGCTGCTCGATCTGCGCACGCCCGCTTTCGAGAGCCGCAGCCGCGCGCTGCGCCGCCGACTGGGCTTGCTGCAAGGCCTGCTGGGTACCGGCCAGCTTCTGGTTGACCAGCTCCTGCTGGCGCTCCTCCTCCAGCCGGGTACGCCAAGCTTCCACCTCGAGCCCCTTGACCTCCGCCACGGCCTGATCGATCAGGGTGCGCTGGGTCCGCTTCTGGCTCTCCAGCGATGCGATGGCCGCGACGGCGGCTTTCAGGGCCGCTTCTGCCTGGGCCACCCTGGCGCGGTAATCGGTATCGACGATCTCGGCAAGCAGGTCGCCGGCCCTGACCCGCTGGAAATCGTCGACCGGAACCGATCCCACGACGCCGGAAACCTGGGCGGAGATCGGCGTCACATCCGCCTGGAGATAGGCGTCGTTCGTTTTCTGGTTGACGTTCGAACCGACCCAAAGGTCCCAGCGGGTGAAGAAGGCGATCACGAGGATCAGGGCCAGCCCGAGGACGGCCGTGCGGACGATCCACGGATTCCAGGCCACCGGTTGCCCGCTTGCCGCCGGCGCCGGCGGCTGTGCCCGGGCCGGTCGCTGTGCTTCGGTCGTTGTCGGCTCGGTGTTCGTCATCGGCGATAGGAACGCGCCGGTGGCGCATCCGTCGCCATTACCAATCGGAGGTGCCACGTTCAGACATGCCCGGCGCCGGACATCCCGCCTCAACTGGAAGGACGGGCCTTTTCGGCCCAGCGGCCGATCGTGTGATATCTATCCGGCTGGAGAAACTCGGGAACGGCCGCGGAGCAGGCAGCCCCCTCGAAGATTTCCGGCGCGGTCCCGCTCAGGGCGACCCTCACCTCCTCATCCTTGCTCGCTTCGGCGAGGGCGTCCGGATCGATCCACTTGAGCTGACCCGCCTCGAAGCGGACATGGATGCGGCCCGTTTCCCGGTCGGCAACGTTCACCACGGGAAACTTCCGGATACACCGGCTGAGGAATTCGGTGTTGTTTTCCGCGGCCATCGCCGCCTGGTCCGGATAAACCTCCTCCGGCCCCTTCGCGTTGATGTTGATCTTCCGGTATCGCTCCAGGTTGAGTATGCATTTCACGTCCAGGATATTCATCTCGCCGCTCCAGCCGAAGGCTGCCGTGAGCGGCACTTCTCCGCGAGGGACGCTGTTGTCCAGGAACTCGTAGTGAACGGGAACGTCCGGGTTCAGCGCCCGCCCGAACAGGATGTTCTGCATGCCGGTGAATGCCTCCACATTATGCGCCAGCAGATCGTCCACGGCCTTGTACCGGCCGAGTTCGAGGCCACGCTGCCACGCGCGCTCGACGGTTTCCTGCGGGGGCGTGACCATCAGGGAGTAGCAGAGCAGGTTGCCGAAACGGGATGGCAGGTGCTTGCTTTCATCCGAGTCCAGCGCAAAGCTGTCGAACCGGAAGCGGTCGATCATCAGGTGCGAGGTCTGCTGCTTGTCGCCCTTGCGGACCAGGTGCATGTCGAGCTTGCGGTCGATGATCGTGACTTCGTGACTTGTGAGCATCCCGGCATACTTGTACAGCGGACCCAGCGATCCGAAGTCGAGCAAGGCCCGTCTCCACGTATCGGGACTTATCAGCGCGAAGTCGTTCCACTGTATGCCCAGCTTCGCGGCCAGCTTCCTTTGCAGCGGCCGCATCGTGCTCTTTCCGGATGCCGATGCTCCCTTGGTCAGCATGGTGACAGGCTTGGCCTGATGGGGAAGCTCCCGAAACCCTTGCTGCTGTGCGACTTCATGGATTCTTGGTTCGAGATACCGGCCGATGACCTCGGCGCCATAGTCGTTGCAGGCAAGGTCGGTGGCGAGCGACGCCAGAAACGTGTTTTCGCCCACGATACGGCCATGGTGCAATCGAACGGCCGACGCGACCCTTGCCAGCGAACGGTAAGCCGCCCTTTCCAAGGCCGCGTCGCTTGCGTGCGCCCGCACCGTCCATTCGCCGACGATCCGCTCGTCGCGGTCGCGCTGGCTTTCCACCGCAGGCTGATCCTGTTTCCGGGCCGATCCGCGGAACCATGACCAAAGACCGCGCGACGCCTCGCCTTGCCCGCTGGACGGGCCGGACGGTCTGGCCGAAACACGGCCGAAGGCGGAGGCCAGCTCGCTCCCGATGAAGGTTTCGAGGTCGCTCCGCGTCCGCCTGTAAAGTTCGTCGATCTCGGATCGGATCGGATCGACGGCCTGTTCCGACAGCGTTTGCGCCATGCGCCGCAGGTTCAGTCCAAGGCTGCCGACGCTGGCGTCTTCCGGGTCCGGAATCTCGTAGTCGGCGGTGACGCGCACCAGCAACTCATGCAGCGTCAGCCGTTCGGGCCGGAAGATCGCGAGAACCTCCAGAGGAAGCCCGGTGACGTCCCGGAGTTCCATCGCCCGGGTCAGATCGTGGAAGACATTCTCCGGCCGGAAGATGGTCGACAGCGCCAGCAGTTCGCGAGTGAGTTCCGACCGTATGCCCGGGTTCCAGGCGCCATGGACACCATCGTCACTGTCCCGGTGAGTTCTCTGCATGGTTCCCCATATTCTGTTGTGGGACACTTCGCCCCGGACCAGCCGCTCGTCTTCGAGCGGCTGGCTCCCGCTTCGGCAGGTCGGGTCAATCCGTTGCGAAACAGTACAGCAGTCCGGCGCCTCCGGTGCCCTTCAGCGCCTCCTGGCTGCACCCGCCACGGCTTAGATGCGATGAGTTCCAGGATTTCGCGGGAGGGTCCTCGTTCAGTCCCCTTCGGTCGCTGTGGCCGACCATGGCGGCACCATCGGCCCCGCTTTTCGTCCAGTTGCCGCAGGTCCTGTCCTCGGCCACGGTGAATGCCGTTCCGTCCGGCTGGGATCCGGTCAGGATGTCGTGCGTGTTCGGGGTATCGCCCCGGCCATTGACGACGTTGCCTTTCTCGGTGAGCACGGTTTCCTTGGTGAGGCCGTTGGCGTTGTGGAGGTCGTCCAGGTTCCGGGCGATGACCGTGGCCTTCGCATTCCGCCACGGTCCCTGCCCGATGCGGTCACGGGCATTGACGGCCGGCTTCTCGCCCACGCTCTGCGTGCTGAGATAGGCATGCCATGTCCGGCCTCCGGCTCCTGCCGCCTGCGCCAGCTGCTGACAGTGCCGGTCGGCGCCTTCCAGGCCCCCCAGATCGGCGCCTTTGCCGCTCCCGACGCTGGTGACGAAGAAGCTCATCCCGTCGTCGGCATCGGCTTGGCGATCCATCGCGCAGGCGCCCAGGCCTACCAGCAGCAGCGCCGCCGGCAGGCAAATCCCTACGATACCCTTCATCTCGCTCCCCCCTGTTTTCATTCTTTTGTTCTTGTGGCCGATTTTACGGCCCTCGCAATCATCAGGCAGTCCTGTCGACCTGCAAAGCATTGATTTAGGAGGGGGAGTTGAATCGAGGCTATTGTGGATGCTGGGAACCGTCCAGGTTCCTGTGCCAACTTTGGCTGCGGCTGCTCTTAAGGCTGCGGTCGAAATCGGCTTACTGCCAATACCGTTGAATAGCATTTCATAAAAATGAAAGGCTCACAGCGGGTTTCTGGATGATGAGGCTGACTGGCCGACAGCGAATGTAGACGCGGTCTCCGGCCGCGTTTCAATGGCTTTGAAGCAGGTGGAAATGCGCGGCGCGGCGGAGGGTGCGCGTATCCGCGCACTGAACGCGGC
>NZ_JCACHA010000668.1:0-13058 GCF_059503625.1 Skermanella sp. | reverse complement strand
CAACTGGCTCTCGTCGGTCGCGACCAGCAGCTTGCCGCAGCGCTTGTGCGGCACACCCCGTTCGGCGCAATACCGGTAGAGCAGGTCGCGGCCCTGGACGCACATCCGGGCCTTCAGGCTGCCCTTGGGATAGTAGATGCCGGCGTGGATGACTTCGCTGTTGCGCGAACTGGTGCCGCTGCCGATACAGTCGGTCGATTCCAGCAGGATCACGTCGCGGCCCGCCGCCGCCAATTGGCGGGCGACCGCAAGTCCGATCACGCCGGCCCCGATCACCACGCAGTCGACCCGTTCCAGGGCCTGGTTCGGCTGTGTGTCGCTCATAATCACCTGACTGGTCGATGAATTTTCCGGCCGGCGACAAAGGACCGGACCGGCACACCTCAAATTGTGCAGCCGATACTATGCGGCGTCGGCAGGTGTCAGTCCACAGCCACAAAGAAAGCGCGATGACGCAAAGAAAGAAGGCGGCGTCCCCTTGGAGGGACGCCGCCTTGCAGGTGCGAGGCTAACATCGAGAGGCTTTGGGATAGAACAGAAGGCCCAGACCCCATTTCGCCCAGGCCCAGCGCCGACCTGTCATAAACACAATGGGGTTGTGGCGCCCGTCAGACCCCATCGTCCGTGCTACATCGAAGGCAAATCGCTTCCCGGCGAAGCAATCACCCATGTTGCCGGATAGCAATTCAGCAAACATCGAAGTTAGTGCTGGTTCAACACTGCAAAACGCTTCTACGTTCCCTTGTTAATCCTTAATTTCACCGCGGACGGCCAACCCCGTTTTTTGGACCCGCTCCACTCTTGGGTGGACGGCCGGGCTTGTTCGTACTGCCCGTCCACGTCGTCCAACCACGTCCGGCACCGGAAGCGCCCTTGCGCTGCGGGGCGGCGGCAACCGTCGGTGGCTTCGCCGAGGCGGCGGCGGCCGGCTTCGGCTTGCCTTGGGAGAGAGGCTTGGGACGAGAGACGGGACGCGGCGGCGCCCCAGCCTTCTTGACCGGGCGTGCCTGCTCCTGCCCCATCGGCTGGGTACAGGATAGAAGGCCATGATATGCGGTCTGGAACAGCGCCGGAAAAGCGTCGAACGTCTCGTTGTGGCAGTGCGCGTATGACAGGGCGATCTGGGTCGCCATCCGATGAAGATCGGCGCGGTCGCTGGTGTTCATTGCTGGGGGCTCCTCAATGTCCGCCCGGACAGGGAGATCCTGCCCATACGGCGGATTAAACGCCGCCAGTGCTTCAGTGTTCCCGGATACGCTCGCTGAAATTGCGGAAACTTTGCCGGTCTTGACCGGGACTTTGGCGACAGTGCCATCTTATCATGGTTAACGTGGTCGAATCCCAATTTGTAAAGAAAGTATTAACAGGTTAAGTATTCAGTATGGAGGTCCCGGTAAGCCGATCGGCCCGTTGACTTCCGACGATTGAGGTTACGCGGTCCATGCTTCAGGTGGAACCTTGCGGAGGACCGGTTTCCTGCCGGCCTTGAATTTCCTGGTGACAACCGTCACGGACAAGGACCGGCCGGTGTGACAATGCTCGCCCGGTCCTGGATTCAACACCGAAACATGCCAAAATACCATCAGGCAGCGTTCGGACCATGCGGCCGGTCGAGAAAGACCGGAAGGAATGGCCCTCACCAAAGAGGGCCGACGATGTCGGAAGAGGATTCCATCATGAAGAAAATCGCTGTGTTCACCTTCGCCCCGGTACTGGCTCTTGCCGTCGCCGCCACGTCGTCTTTGGCTTTCGCTCAAACGAGCGGGACGGGAGCGTCGAGTAGCGTGACGTCGCCCAACCGCCAGATGCAGCCGGGATCGACGGCGGTGCAGACGCAGACTCCGATGGCACCGCTCGCGGGTGCGTCAAGCGGCACGCAACTCAGTGTCGAACAGGGACAGCCCGATATCTCCGACCGCAAGGGCAAAGACCAGCGGGACATGGAGCTTGTGCAGACCAGCCTGCTCAACCGGTTCGGCGGCATGGGCTTTGCCGAGATGCGGAACTTCCGCAAGATCGGCGCGAACTATGCCGCCGAAGTCCGCACCGTCGAAGGTGTCTGGATGAATATCCTGGTCGATCCCGCTACGGGTGCCGTGACCGTTCAACAGTAAGGCTTCAGCGGTTCCGGGACCGGGCGGCAGCCGCCGGGGTTCATTCCAGCAGACGGTTCCAGCTTCCCATTACCCGGCCGACGCCGGCGGCTCCCGTGATGTCGTATAGTTGCAGAGGCTGGTCGACTCTCTGGCCGGCGTCCCGCCCCAGGCTGCGCGTTGCGATCTCCGGGGCCAGGGCGCGGCCGACCACCGGCAGCGGTCCGATCGGAATCCGGACGGATATGCCATGGTCGAGGTTTCGTCCGCCGGCATTGGTCAGCGTAGCGTAGGCACCGATCCGGACGCCACCGTCGAACAGCCGTGCCAGTTCGATGGTGGAGCCCAGGTCCCCGGCCAGGTAACGCCCGGCGCGGAGCGTGCCCTGGATCAGCCCGTCGCTGCTTTCGTACCGGAGGCTGCCGTGCAGGGTGGCGTACAATCCCGGCTCGACATAGAGCAGGTTGCCGGGCACCCGTTTCGTCACGAGGTCGCCGTCGGCGCCGGCGGCCCAGCGGGCTCCGAAGGGACGGTATAGAACCTCTCCCTCCACACCGCTGAACATCTCGTCCATCTGACCTGCGGACAGCCGGGTATGCCAATCGGTGAGCGGGTTCCACAGCCATCCCATGTAAAGATGGTCCAGCGTGGCGGGGACGGCGGCGTAGCGGCCGACATCGCTGCGGACCACCGGCAGGCGGGGATCGGGAGCCCCAAGGCGGCCTTCCAGATTATCGGACAGATTGAACCGCAGGCCGGTGCCGCTTACCAGTCCGCTCGGTCCGGTACTGAAAGTCGCGAAGTCGAGCGTCGTCCGGTAGGCATGGAAGCCGTTTCTTCCGTTGAGAGACTGTTCCAGCCGGGGCGTGATCCTGCCTTGCCACCTGTCGGCAGCGGGACCGGGAGCGCCGCCGGCCGATGCGGCCGGCTCCAGTTCCGCGGTCCGCCAGATCTCCGCCGGGGACCCGGCATGGCGGTCCGCCCGCTCCAGATCGGCGCGGAGGAACGATACCGCAGTACCGGCCAGCTCCGCAGGCCCAAGCACGACCGTCAGGCGTTCGACCTTGGCGGGAGTGCGCGCCGCCATGATCCTTGATACTCGGCCCGCAGTCCGGGCTGGAGGACCCGGGGGTACGCTGTCGAGCCAGACGGTCGCCTGGGCGTCCTCTATCCGGACGGCTTGAACCGGCATCCCCGCCGCGCGCAGTGCGGTCTCTATCCGGCGTTCGGCATCGCGGGCAGTGCCGCGCGACGGCCGCGGTCCGATCTTCGACGGCGGCGATTTTACCGGCGATCCGCTGTCGAGTTGGCCGGCATCGAGCTTTACCGCTGCCCGGACCATTGCGGCATGCCCCTGTTCGATCCCCGCTCCGGCCTCGATCCAGGGCAGGGGACGCCAGACCACACCGACATTGACCGGGAACGGCGCCGGAAGGTCGGCAAAGCGCGACCGTTCGGCACGGAACCGGTCGCCGGTATATTCCAGCTTGAAGGAAACGCCATCCAGGAGGCCGCCGTCCGGCATGTGGACCTCCACCCCACCGATCGGGGAAACGTCGTGGCCCAGAAAGCCGCCCTGGGAAAACCGGCCCCATCCGGCTCCCAGCGTCCAGTCCGTGCCGTACCAGCGCCGGCTCATCAGCAAGTATCGGCTTCCCAGCCCCCGGCTGTCGAACAGGCCCCGGACACCGGCCGAGATTTCAGGCCAATGCGGTCCTTCGCGCAGGAGGCGGAGTTTCAGGTCGACACCGCCGGCAAACTCCGTTCCTTCGGATCCCGCATAGGCATCGCCGCTCTGCCGAACGGTGACTTCGACATCCGGCAAGGCCTGGAAGGTCAGGAACGCGTGGCGGTACAGAGGCGTCCAGGTGAAACCCGCCGCCAGCGTATCGGCATCGAACATTCGGGCGGTCGGCACCTGGAGCAGACCGGCGCCGCCGAAATCGCTGAAGGTCGGGTCGGCATGCGAAGCGCCGGAGATCGCCAGCAGCGCCCCGATCGCGGCCACGGCTCGCCGAACCCAGTAAATATACGCCAATATGAATGACACGCGGATCTGGAGGCTTCGACCTGATCGAGATCCGCATTTGGAGCGAAACTGAATACGGGTGCAACCGGCACAATGTCGCGCCTGTAGGATCCCGGCTCCGGCGACCTCAGCGCTGGTAGAGCCGCGCGGGCAGACGGGCGCCGGTCAGGTCGGCGCCGTCCAGGTCGGCGAATTCCAGGTTGGCTTCGCTGAGGTTGGCCGAAGCCAGCTGGGTGCCGGCAAGATGGGCGTGGCGAAGATCGGCGCCGAGCAGGGTGGTCGCCCAGATCCGTCCCGTCGGTTTGCCGTTGGCGTCGAGGATCTGGGCCGGGCAGAGCAGGGCATCGTGCAGGTCGGCGTTGATCAGCTTGGCATAGCTGAGATCGGCGCCGGAGAGATCGGCACCGCTCAGGATGGCGCCTTCCAGGTCGGCGCCGGACATGTCGGCCATGATCAGCTTGGTTCCCGCCAGCAGGGCCTTGACCAGCGAGGCACCGCGCAAGGTGGCGCCGCTCAGGTTGACGTTGCGCAAGTCGACCCGGTTGAGGTCGGCGCCGTCGAGGTCCGCCCTGGCGCCGCGCCCGCCGCCGCTTTCGATCCAGCGCTCATGATTGTTGATGACGCGCTGAAGCTCCAGTCCGAGCGTGTCCAGCATCTTCGTGAAATGTGCGCCGGTCAGGTCGGCGCGGCTGAAGTCGCAGCCCGACAGTCTCGTGCCGACGAGGTCGGCATTGTGGAATCGCGTGCCGACGAGGTCGGCTCCCGTCAGGTCCGCGCCGCACAGGCGGCAATCCGACAGGTTCGTATTGGTCAGGACCGCATGGCACAGATCGGCGTTCTGGAGATTGCAGCCGGTCAGATCCGCCTCGGTCAGGTCGGCGCAGCGCAAGCCGGCCGAAGTCAGGTCGGTGCGGGAGCAGACACCGGCGGGCATTCGCCGGTCGCTGGGTGGAGGCGGTTCCGCCGGAGGGGGGCCGTCCTGTCCTGGTCCCGGATGGCGCGGCATCGGGATGACGTTGAGCCTGGGTGTCCGGGGCATCGTCGCGAGGTTCGGCGGCCTGCCGTCGAGCGGGGCGATCAGGGTGCCTTCCCTCAGGTCGGCGCCGCGCAGATGCGCACCCGTACAATCCGCGGAATGGAGCCGCGCACCCCGCAGGTCGCACCCGGACAGGTCGGCATGCCTCAGGTCGCAATTCCGAAGATCGACGCAGAAGAGGTCGGCGCCGGCCAGCCTGGCGCCCGCAAGATGGGCACGGGCCATTTTGGCGCCGGCGAGCCTGGCCCAGCGGAGATCGACCTTCGCAAGGTCCAGCCCTTCGAGATTGGCGAGGGACAGGTTGGCGCAAGCTCCGCCCGCGAGCCCTCTGACCCAGCGAGAATGCTTGTCCAACACGTCCTGTAGAAGTTCAGGCGTCATTGTCTTCCGTCGGGGAGCATCTGTGCCGGGAGGACAAGCGGGTGGCGACTATTGCTCCAAATCCATGATGCAGCGCATTCCTTACGGAAGATTAAACCGGTATTGCATTTATCGATTCGTGCGCGGGTGCGGTAAGAAGCGTCCTTGCGGCCACAGTCCGAGACAATTTTGGAACAAACTCTACTACCACTTCATTTAGGTGTATGATCGATCCGAAAGCATGGTGGTGGGTCCCCAATGAGAAGCCTGTTCCGCAATCTGTTGATCGTCGCGGCACTCGCCGGCGGCCCGTCGGGCGTCGTGCCCGCTCTGGCGCAGGAGGATCCGGCCTATGCACCGGTGCTCTCGCCGGAGACGGAAACCGATGTCGCGATCGCCCGCCGGCTGAGCCGGAACGGCGCGCTCACGATCGAGGGACAGCGCCTGCGCAACCTGGATGCGCTAAGGCGTTTCTATGCGGAACGCGGGTTCGATCCGGTCTGGACCGGCGCGTCCGGTCCCGTCGCCGCCGCCGACGGTCTGGTCGCCCTGCTGAGGGCTTCCGACCAGGAAGGGCTCAACCCGCTGCATTATCACGCCGACGCCATCGAGCGGCGGATGGGGTCGGCCGATGTGGCCGTGCAGGCTGAACTGGACCTGCTGATCGCCGATGCGGTCATGGAATATGCGTCCGACCTCCGTGCCGGCCGTCTGGCTCCGCGCTCGATCGCGCCCGAACTGGCCGCGGTGCCGCCCCCGGTCGATGCGGTCGAGATCGCCAAGCGGGCACGGGACGAGACCAATCTTGCAGCCTTCCTTGCCGGCTTCACCCCGCCGCATCCCCAGTATGCGGCACTCCGCGACGCTCTCCGCCGGTACCGCGCCCTGGCATCCGGCGGCGGCTGGCCGGCAGCCGGGCAGGGACCCGTCCTGAAGCCGGGAATGCAGGACGCGAGCGTGCCGGCCCTGCGGCGGCGGCTTGCGGCAACGGGCGATTACACCGGCAATGCCAAGGACATGGCATCGCCGGTCTACGACGCGGCCCTTCAGACGGCGGTCAAGCGGTTCCAGTCCTACAACGGCCAGACGCCCGACGGCGTGGTGGGGGAGTCGACGCGCGCGGCGCTCAATGTCCCGGCCGCCGAGCGGGTCAACCAGATCGTCGCCAACATGGAGCGCTGGCGCTGGCTGCCGGACGACCTTGGCGAGCGGCACGTCATCGTGAACATCCCCGGCTATTCGCTGAGGGCGCTGGACAAGGGGCAGGTAGCACTCCGCATGCCGGTCATCGTCGGCTCGGTCGAGCGGCCGACGCCCGTGTTCAGCCATCGCATCTCCCATCTGGTCTTCAACCCGACCTGGACGATCCCGCCGACCGTCGCGCGCAACGACATTCTGCCCAAACTGCTGCGCAACCCGGCATATCTCAAGGAACACGACATCAAGCTGTTCGAAAGCTGGGCGGCCGGCGCCCGCCAGATCGATTCGCGCTCGGTGAACTGGCGTGAAGTGGGGGCGAGGATTACCCGGTACCGCATGCGTCAGGACCCCGGCCCCAAGAATTCCCTGGGGCGGATCAAGTACATGTTCCCCAATGATTTCGACGTGTACTTGCACGATACGCCGGCCCGGGACAAGTTCGCCCAGGTCGAGCGCAGCCTGTCGTCCGGATGCGTGCGGGTCGGCGATCCGGCTGCTCTCACCGCCTTCCTGATGGAGGGCATGGACGACTGGCCGGTGGAGCGCAGAACCCAGGTGCTCGATGCCGGAGAGACGAAAACGGTATGGCTGCGGCAATCGGTCCCGGTCCATTTGACGTACCAGACGGTCTACTTCGACGATGCCGGCAAGATCCATTTCCTGGAGGATATCTACGGCCGCGACACCGCCTTCGTTACCGCCCTTGCCAAGCGGTTGCCGGGCCAGCAGGCGGTGGCGCAGATCGACGGCTGAGGGACTCCAGAGGGCGGGGGGCGGGCTGACCAGCTCCGATGCCCAAAAATGTCACTCCCGGCCGATCAGGAACCCAGCGACTTCAGTGCCTTCTCCCGTGTATGTAAACCTTTGCTTAACCTGCCCCGGCAATGCTCGGACCGGGATTGATCCGGCAGGGCGACATTTTCGAATTGCCTACGGGTCATATTGGGAATGCGGGTACTTCGTCGCTGGGGGAGCCAGATGCAGAATGAACGCGAAAAGACCTTTCATGCGCCTGGAATGGGTCGGCGTTCATTTTTGAGATCCGGCGCTGCGGCGGTTGCGACCGCGGCGGTCACGGCGGCGGCAGGCGCTCTACTTACACCTCGCGAGGCCGAGGCTGCCAACAGGATCGCACCTCCCCGGCAGATCTCGCTTCTCAACACCCACACGAGCGAACGGCTGACCGCGGAATACTGGTCGCGCGGACGATATCAGCGAGATGCATTGCGGGCGATCAACAAACTGCTGCGAGACCATAGGACCGACACCGTATACCCCATCGATCCCGACTTGCTGGACACCGTTCACGCACTCCAGGCGCGGATCGGAACCAAGGTTCCGCTTCACGTCATCTCGGGCTATCGCTCTCCCGAATCCAATGAATTCCTCCGGGAGGTCGGAAGCGGCGTCGCCCGCAACAGCTTCCACATGCGCGGAATGGCGATCGACATCCGGGCGCCCGGAATGGACACCCGCATGATCCATCGCGCGGCCTTGCGGCTGCGGGCCGGCGGCGTCGGGTATTATCCCCAGAGCGACTTCGTCCACATGGATGTGGGGCCGATCCGTACCTGGTAATCGGCGCCAGGACGTCGGACCTTCCGGATCGACGGTTCGTCCAGCCGGGCTCCACCCGTGCGGCCCATCACCTGACGTTCCAGAAAGGTCAAGCTTGACGGCCGCCGGTTCTGCGGTATGCCTGCGATTGCGGTTCCAAGTCCCCGAGGAGGTGGCGGCGTCACCTTTGAGTGGCATCATACCTCTATCAGGCGATGCCTTGATCGTCCGGTTCCAGCGTAGTCTCCCGGCGGCGATACCCGTCCGACCCTGTAGGCCGGCAGTTTCTACCACTTGATAGGGGCGGGCATGTGCTGCCGCGCACATCGGGAATAGCGAACGTACACGTCAATCGGGGTAAGCGATTTGCCTGTTGCGACCTCTCTGGTATGTACCCGTTGCCGCTTTATGTAAAAATATGACAGGGACATTATTGAGCCTGCGAAAGGAAGTATAGTTGCGATCAGATGAGGATGGTCACGTGGGGCGACGGTTCTCGGAATGTCGGTTTTTCTCCCAGGGGAAAGTCGTTGGGTAAATTCATCGTCACCATTGATACCGAAGGAGACGACATTTGGAACGGGCCACGTGAGATAACGACGCGAAATGCACTGTACCTCCCCCGCTTTCAGGAGCTTTGTGAGCGCTTCGACCTGAAGCCGACATATCTCGTCAACTATGAGATGGCGGTTTCACCAGCGTTCGTCGAATTCGGCCGGGATGTTTTGGCGCGCGGCCAGGGCGAGATCGGCATGCATCTTCATGCCTGGAACTCTCCCCCCATCGCGGCGCTGACGCCCGACGACATCAGGTACAAGCCTTTCCTGATCGAGTATCCGGCGGAGGCGCTCCGCGCCAAGGTCGATTTCATGACCAAGCTGTTGCAGGACGTCTTCGCCGTCCCGATCACCAGCCACCGCGCCGGCCGCTGGGCGATGAACGAACAGTACGCCCGTACCCTGATCGAGTACGGCTATCTGACGGATTGTTCGGTCACGCCGTATGTCGATTGGCGCGGCACCTTGGGCAATCCGGTAGCATCCGGCGGCAGCGACTACCGCAACTTCCCGACCGAGCCTTATTTCATCGACCCCGACGATATCGGTCGTCCGGGCAACTCCTCTCTGCTGGAAGTGCCGATGACGGTTTCCAAGCGCTGCAATCCGGTGCTTCGTCCGGTCGTGCAGGCCCTTCTGTCGCGCTCCAGGCTGCCGCGCAACGTCCTGAGCCGGATGCTCCGCAACCAGTGGCTTCGGCCCAACGGCTTCAACGGCGCCGCGATGGTGACGCAGGTGGAGGAGGCGGCCGCCGCCGGTGCATGCCATGTCGAGTTCATGCTGCACTCGTCGGAATTCATGCCTGCCGGCAGTCCGACCTTTCCCGATGCCAGATCGGTGGAGCGGCTGTACGACGATCTGGAGGCGCTTTTCGAACGCGGCAGCGCGCTCTTCGCCGGGGCGACGCTGGCGGAGTTTCGCCATGCCTTCGAGCCGGCGCCTCGCGTCGCGGTCCAGGCGGAAACGGTGAGGGCCGGGGGCAACGTGGTTATTGATGGTTTAAGGAGTTGACCGCTAGGCTGCGCTTCCGCAAGAACGGCTGACCGGCTCAGCCGGGGCAGGATGGGTACGTCATGAAAAACCTCGTCATCGTTCTGAAGCGCAGTTTCGTGGCCGGGCTTGTCGGCGGCGCCATGGGAACCGCCGGAGTGGCAGTGGCCCTCACTCCCGACCGCCCGATGTCCGCGGTCACGCTGGATGAACAGGTCACCGCGACCGGCAGCTATCTCGCCGGCCGCCACGCCCAGCAGACCGACGATTGGCCGGCGGCGGCGGAGTTCATGGGACGCGCCTTCGCCAGCGATCCGCAGAATACCGGCCTGCTGCGCCGGATCTATCTGCTCCGCCTGGGTGACGGCAAGATGGCCGAGGCGGTGGAGATCGCCCGTCAGGTATCGGCGGTGGAGCCGGGCAACCATCTGGCGCGGCTGCTGCTGGCGGCCGACGACGTCAACGGCGGCCGTTTCGAGGAGGCCGGCCGGCGGCTGGAGGCCAGTTCCGAAGACGGCCTTGGCCGCTTGGTCGAACCGATGATGCGCGCCTGGATCGCCGTCGCCAAGGGAGACACCGCCGGCGCCCAGGCTGCCCTTGCACCCCTGGAGAAGGCCCAGGGCTTCTCCATCCTCCATCATTTCCACGCCGGCCTGATCGCCGAGTATTCCGGCGATCCGGTGGCCGCCGAAAGCTGGTTTCTCAAGTCGCTGGGGGCCGGAGCGCCCCTGCGCATCGTCCAGGCGGTCGGCAGCTTCTTCGAGCGCTCCGGCAAGACGGAGGAGGCCAAGGCCTTCTACGAGAGCTTCCGCGACAGCAATCCGGATACGCTTCTGCTCAAGCCCGAGATGGACCGGCTGAACCGGGGCGAGAAACCGGCGCCGATCGTCGCCAGTCCGCGCGACGGCATGGCCGAGGCCCTGTTCGACATAGCCAGCGCCCTCAACCAGGAGGGAGCGGGCGACATGGCGCTGATGTACGGGCGTATCGCGCTTCATCTGCGCGGCGATCTGCCGCTGGCCCGCATGATGCTGGGCGACATCCTGGAACAGCGCGGCCTGCATGACGACGCGCTGGCGCAGTACGGCGACGTGAAGGGGGACGAGGCCCTGCGCTGGACCGCCCGCCTGCGCAGCGCCGCCGTGCTGGAGCGGATGAAGCGCGGGGAGGATGCGGTGAACCTGCTCGTCGCGATGGCGGCCGAGCGCCCCGACCGCTCCGATGCCCTGGTCGAACTGGGTGACGTCCACCGGAGCGCCGAGCGCTACGAACAGGCGATAGCCGCCTACAGCGATGCCCTGACGCGCATCGGCACGCTTCAGCCGCGCCACTGGATAATCCTGTATGCGCGCGCCATGACCTACGACAAGCTCAAGCGTTGGGAAGACGCCGAGCGCGACCTGATGCGCGCCAACGAGTTGAGCCCCGACCAGGCTTTCCTGCTCAATTATCTGGGATATTCCTGGATCGACCGCGGCATCAACCTGGAGCGCGGCAAGGCGATGATCCAGCGCGCGGTGGAATTGAAGCCGACCGATGGCTACATCATCGACAGCCTGGGCTGGGCTCTGTACCGGCTGGAGGACTTTCCCGGCGCAGTCGCCAACCTGGAACGCGCGGTCGAGCTGAAGCCGCTCGACCCGACCATCAACGACCATCTCGGCGATGCCTATTGGCAAGTCGGCCGCGAAGCGGAAGCCCGCTTCCAGTGGCGCCGGGCGCTTCTCCACGCGGAGGAAAGCGAGTTGAAGGCGGCGATCGACGCCAAGCTGGCCAACGGCCTGCCCAGGAACCGGACCGCAGCCAGTCAGGCGGCGCCCAGATGACCGTTTCCAGCGCTCCAGGCGCCGGCGGCACTGCCGGCGTCATCACGGAGGACGCGCCGGCGAAGCTGAACCTGTATCTGCACGTGCTTGGGCGGCGTCCCGATGGGTATCACGAGTTGGACAGCCTTGTCGCCTTCGCCGATGTCGGGGACACGATCGACGTCCGTCCGGCCGACCGCCTGTCGCTGACCATCGACGGCCCCTTCGCCTCGTCCCTCGCGTCGGAGCCGGCCTCCGGCAATCTGGTGACCCGTGCAGCCCGCCTGCTGGCGGAGAGCGTCGGGCGCTCCGACCCTGCCGTCGCGATCACGCTGATCAAGCGGCTGCCGGTGGCGTCCGGCATCGGCGGCGGTTCGGCGGACGCCGCCGCGACCCTGCGGGCGCTGGCAAGGCTGTGGGGGCTTGGCGCCGACCATCCCTCGCTCGGCCCGCTGGCGGCCCGCCTTGGGGCCGACGTCCCGGTCTGCCTGACCGGCAGGTCCGCATATTTCGGCGGAATCGGCGATATCGTCGATCCGGCGCCGCCTTTGCCGCCCTGTGCCGTGGTGCTCGTCAATCCCGGCATTCCGCTTTCAACACCGGCTGTATTCAAGGCACGCAGCGGGCCGTTCTCGACTGCCGCGCGTCTGTCCGGCGATGCGGCGCCGGCGGATGCCGCCGGTTTCGCCAGCTTGCTGGCCAGCCGCCACAACGACCTGACGGCTCCCGCCTTGTCGCTGGTCCCCGAGATCGGCACTGTCCTGGAGGCGCTGTCATCGGCGCCGGGCTGCCTGCTCGCCCGCCTGTCGGGCAGCGGGGCGACCTGCTTCGCCCTTTTCGGCGACGAGGCGGCCGCCCGCGCGGCGGCGGCGAAGATCGCGTCGGCTCAACCGGGCTGGTGGGTCGTTCCGGGCAAGCTGTCCGCCTGAGCGGTCAGTTTCGACGCATACCCATTTAGTGCTGGTTCGTTGTGGGTAGGGGAGATCGCGTGTATGGATAGCGCATACGCCCTTTCCTCAAGACCACCGGTGACGCCTTGTTCCGTCCATACGCGATATTCCGGGTTGCCTGCCTATCCGCGCTTCTGCTGTTCGCCTTCGCTCCGGCCCAAGCTTCCGAAGGTGGGGCGGAGAAGAAGGAAGGCGCCGTATCGCTCAACGTCCCGATACCCAACCTGACGCTGCCGCTGACGCTCGAGGACAGCCGCGTGGTCGGCCGGCTGGATCTGACGCTCCAGGTTCAGGCCGTGGATGCGGCGGCTGTCGGCAAGCTCGAAGAGCAGCTTCCGCGTATCCGGGACCTGCTGCTGACCCGCGTGAAGCTGGCGCCGATCCCCGGCACCAGCAATCTGTCGGCGGAAACCCTGACCGAGATGAAGGGAAGTATCCTCGACATCCTGCAAGAGGTTCTCGGAGCAGGTGCCGTGGACGC